>QMPN01000261.1 GCA_003648575.1 Bacteroidota bacterium | reverse complement strand
GCCCCTACAGGGCGCCCTTTACGGTATAATTCTATTTTTCTATCGATGTTTGGCCCGTACCGGGCCAATGAAATGCACATTTTTAATGACGGATATGGCATATCCGATGTATTGGTCCTGTAGGGATCCAACAACGATAGGCCAATTGGATGGAAATGTTAATTGGCGCCCTGTAGGGGCGCGACCATTATTTTTTAATCTTTACCAGGGCACCCAATCGTTTCAGCAATGGTGGGTGCGAATAATAAAAGAAAACATAGGCCGGATGGGGCCTGAGATTGCTAAGGTTATTCACTGATAATTTCTTGAGTGCATCGGAAAGAGCTACAGCAGAATACAGAGTCCCGGCATATCGGTCTGCTGCATATTCATTCTTTCGTGAGATGGTATTGCTAAGCATACCCAGGATAAGGGAGATAGGTGAATATAATAATCCAAAAGTAATCAATCCCATATGAAAGCTTGGCTGCTCAGCACCCAGTACCTCCGACATCACCGGTTTGTTTATGAAAAGTGATAGAACAAATAGCATCAGTCCCGTCGACAGGATTGACTGTATCACCCCTCCCACTGTATGTTTTTTCTTGTAATGCCCTATCTCATGAGCCAATACTGCTACCAGCTCCTCATTGCTATGATCTTTGATCAGGGTATCATACAGCACCACTCTCTTTTTAGGTCCCAGTCCCGTAAAATAGGCATTGGCCTTGCTGCTTCTCTTTGAGCCATCGATCACATAAATGTTCTTCAGCTTGAAATTTACTTTATTGGCAAAAGCTTCAATGGCATTCCTGAGCTCACCGTCTTCCAGAGGTTTCTGCTTATTGAACAGCGGAACGATCAGATTCGAATAAAACATGAACATGAAAAGCGTGAAGGCAGTAATCACTCCCCAGGCGATCAACCAGAACCATGCTCCTGTTACCATGTAGATATACACCACCAGGGAGAGTATCCCGCCTCCGATGATGGCGGCAAGAGCAAGGCCTTTCAGTTTATCCAGAATATAGGTTTTTACCGTTGTACGGTTAAATCCGAACCTTTCTTCAATCACAAAGGTGCCATAGATGGAGAATGGTAGTCCGAGCAGATCGGAGGCTGCCGACAATGCCCCAAAGAACATCAGCGACATCAGTATAGGATTCTCGGATACCGACCACACTATCCTGTCAAGAAAAGCAAATCCTCCAAGTAGCAGCATCAGCATCATGGCCACGAAAGAAACGGTATCGGAATAGATCGAGAACTTTGTGTTTACTTTTGTATAGTCCTGGGAAAGCTTGTATTTGTCAGCGTCGTATATTCCTTCCAGCTCCTCAGGTAATGCATTACTCCACAGCCTGCTGTTCAGATAATCGAGCAGGCGCTCAAGGATATAGTCGAACGCCAGTATGGCGATAATAATATAAAAGATCATTTCAGTCATTAGTAACTTCCTCCCCATTTTCTTAGGAACCATTCCAGGCTCAGCAATCCGAGGATGATTATAAGCATCCACCAGATATCGACAAATTCAATGTACTTGCGCTCGGCATGAAGTATAGGCTTTACATCACCGCGCTCTTTCAAAATAGCCGGAAGGCTATCCATCTGTTCCGGATCTATCATGTGTCCCCCCTGCATCTCTGCCAGTTCTGACAGCATATCATGCGCAGCCCGCAGGCGGGTCTGCTCAGCAACCACCGGTGTCACAGCAAAGCCGCCCTGTTCAGTCAAAGCCTTATCGCCGGCATGGGTACTCGCCTTGTAAGTATAATTTCCTACCTCCAGTCCGGCAGCAACCAGGATATATCCATTGCCTGTCCGGCTGAAAACATATTCGTATGCATTTCCTTCTTCATCGATGATCTCCATATTCACATCGGGCTCATTGAAGGGCTCATAGCTTTCATTATACAGTTCAGCTCCAATGCTAACCGGAGTATTCTCGGGATAACGTTGCCGGGTATTTATCCTGAACTGTCGTTTATCGTCTTTCACCGCCAGGTACTGTACATTTTTGGTGATGAGTTCATTAAACAGGTCGTGACTGCCTGTAACAAGCCAGCTTTTCATGCGCCATTTCCATAAACCAGTGCCTGCAATCACGCCGGACTTGAATATCAATCCGCTTTGCAGTAACCATAGCGGGGCCCCGCTTTCAATATCACCGATCTTCTGTGTAAATAACACCCTCGCCGAATTTGCAGCGGTATACCGTGAGAATGGTGTGTTAAGCGGTGGAAGGAAGGGGATCAGGTCAGCCAGTCCTTCACTTACATGGAAAGTATTAAAAGACTCATTCAAGACAGCTTGCACTTCATTCAGCCCACCACTGCTGAATACATTGATCTGCAGGCCTGCATTCAGCCTGTTAAACATCTGCAGGTCGCTTTGCTCGCCCAGGATAAACAGCAGGGGCGTCCCGGCTCGTGCCAGCCTGTTCATAAGCCCTGATGACAGAGGAGAAAATGAAGGAAGCTGATGCAGGATCACCAGACTATAAGCCTCAAGCGGACCGCTTAAGTCCTCCAAAAGGATATCGTCCACCTCGTAATTGATATTGCTTTTGATCGCATCTTTTATCGCGCTGATATCAGGATGAGGTGCGTTGGCCAGTATCAGTATTTTTTGCTTCGACTTCATCACATCCACAAACATGTCGTAGCGGTTGTTCTCCAGGGTGACTTCATCCCTGTTCGAAATCAGTGTGATCACATAGTGATGCATGCCCTCTTTATCTGCAGGGATATTCATCCTGATGGTTTTGGAAAAATTGTTTCCCTTCACAGGGATCTGCCTGCTTTCTATATTTCTTCCGGCTTCCGAGATATTCAGTTGCAATACCGTACCCGCCATCTTGCGAGCATTTACTATCATCTCGACAGGAAAATCATTGCCTTCAAAAGCGATGCGGTTATATAAAACACGTTCAAAGAATGCATCCCTCCTCTCCGCCGTATCACCCATAGCCAGGGTATATACAGGATAATCGATGCCGGCAGCGTGATAAAGTGGATTAAAACCACGGTTGTAGATGCCATCACTTGCAATCAGCAGAGCACCAATATTCCTGTTAACAAATCTTACATCAACCATATCAAATAATGATGATAGCTCTGTTTGCCTTTCTTCGAAGTTCAGCGTATCAAACAATGGAGATGTGACAGGGACAACTTTCTCGCCAAAGGTGAACATCCTGACCTCATAATCGCCTTGAAGTGCGGCGATAAGGCCATTAAGGCGGGTGATATATTCGCCACGATAAAAGGCAGAATCCTTATTCAGCACCACCGACAGGCTGTTGTCCTGTGCGATAATGATCACAGGCTTTTCAACTTGATGGCTGGTCAATTTCAAAAGGGGGGAAAGGAGTAAAAATGCGAGGAAGGAGATCAACAGGAACCTGATCACACCTAATACACGCTTTAACCAGGCAGGAAATTCGCTTTTATTTTCGCGAAAGTAAAGGATCATTGAACCCAAAATACCAGCCAGGATACACAATAAAATGTACCAGTTTGGATATCCGGTGATAATAGTTAGATCCAAATGTCAGTGGATTTACAGGTTCAGTCCGCCACATACGTTCACAACCTGCCCGGTAATATATGAAGAGAGATCTGAACCCAGGAATACACAAAGGTCGGCAACATCATTCGGCGTACCACCCCGTTTCAGGGGAATGTCTTTGATCCAGGTAGCACGAACTTCGTCATCCAGCGATGCTGTCATCTCTGTTTCAATAAATCCCGGCGCAATAGCATTGCAGCGAATACTCCTTGAACCCAGTTCCTTGGCTATGGATTTTGTAAAGCCAATGATCCCTGCCTTGGAAGCAGAATAGTTCGACTGCCCGGCATTTCCACTCACACCAACTACAGAACTCATATTTATGATGGAACCACTTCTTTGCTTCAGCATGGAGCGTTGTACAGCCTTGGTCAGGTTAAATACCGACTTGAGGTTTACTGCCATTATAATGTCCCAGTCTTTCTCTTCCATGCGCATGAGCAGTCCATCGCGTGTGATCCCGGCATTGTTCACCAGGATGTCGATACGACCAAAATCTGTCAGAACATCCTCCACAAGCTTTTCACTGTCGGAAAGAGATGATGCATCAGAAGCATAACCTTTCACTTTAACACTCAATGCAGTAACCTCTTTTTCAACCAATTCCATATTCTCATCCCTATTCAGGTCAGAAAAGGCAATATCGGCTCCCTGCCTGGCAAATGCCAGTGCAATGGCTTTTCCAATTCCACGAGAGGCTCCGGTTATAAGTGCAGTTTTTCCTTCAAGAAGTTTCATAGCTGTTCTGTTATTTAATAAACTGGTGATCAAAGATAACAAAAGATGTTATTTATACCCGCTAAAGATAATAATTATAGCAGGATCTTTCATATTAGATATACCTCAGCAGGCCTGTTTCCTGGCTGTAAGGTAGCAGGGGACTATTCGGGAACATCCTGATCGCATAGTCGAGCAAGCCAGCATGCTCAATAGCAAACTCACAACTGAAAGTGGCGGTGCCATTTGCTTCTCCGCTAAGTTCAAGGGCTTTGCTAAACAGTACATCGTCCTTAAAACCATCTTCCTTCAAGGCGAAGATCACCTCCATACCAATATCTTTGGCTGAAAGGGGGCCGCAATCCAGTTCGACTTCTGCCTTAAAGGATTCACCAAACCGCAATGCCCGCTTGGTGGAATCTGGTACTTTAACCGACTTCACTTCGACCTCACCCCAATG
>QMPN01000260.1 GCA_003648575.1 Bacteroidota bacterium | reverse complement strand
GAACTCTACCAGGGTAGCGGTAATTTTTTCATACGTCTCATCCCCTTTCAATCCTGGGAAAAATATCCAGGGCTGGATATTCGAAGCAGAAGGGGACCAGCGGGCAGCCTCCAGAATATTTCTCAGCTTTTCAGCTTCGACAGCTTTATCTTCAAATGCCCTGGGGCTCCAACGCGTTTTGAGTAGTGGGAGGATCTCGTTTAAATTGGTTTTTGCTTCTTTCGACATGCTTAAAATGTTAGTGTAAAGGTGGTTCCCTCGCCGGGATTTGATTTTACAGTGATCGTGCCTTTATGCAGGTGCATGATCTGCCGCGACAGGCTCAGGCCAATGCCTGAACCATGCTTTTTGGATGTAAAAAATGGCATGAATATCTTATCCATGATATCGGGCTTTATCCCTGATCCATTATCTTTAATATCGACTACGACACGGTTGTTATTATTCTTGGTGGCCAGCACGCTGATCTCACCATCTTCTTTTCCTTTTACCGCATCCATGGCATTCAGTATTATATTTATGATAACCTGGTCGACAAGGTCAGGATCGGCGGTGACCATCATATCCGGAGGGAAGACCCTGTTGCTGCAGCTGATACCAAGCTCCTGCATTTTTGGTTTGAGGAGGTGCTCCGAACGTTCAAAGATCTCATGAACCTTAAAATATCTGAAGTTTGGCTTGGGTATACGTGTCAGGTTGCGGTATACCTCCACGAAATTAAGCAAGCCCTGGCTTCTCTTTTGAATCGTATCTATGGCTCTCTGTACGCCTTCCAGGTCTTCTCCATCGAGTGCTTTCAGAAGTACCTGGTCATGGTCTTCATCAAGGAGCATTTCACGCACTGTTGAGGCCAGTGATGAGATGGGTGTAATGGAGTTTGTGATCTCATGTGTCAGTACCCGTATCAACTTTTGCCATGATTCAATCTCTTTTTCATCCAGCTCGGAGCTGATATCCTGGAGGCTGACGAGGGTATAATGTTCACCACGCATCCTGAACTCTGTGGCATATGCGGAGATCTGCAGCAACTCATCATTGATGAAAAGCCGGATGAGTGTGCGCTCGCCTGACTTCAGCTTCTGTAATGTGTCTGACAAGCCCTCCTTAACTCCATCCAGGTCGGAAAGGAATCTAATATTCCGTGTCCGCAGCAACCTTTTCATGGCCGCGTTGAACAGATCCACCTTTCCCGCACTATTATAGGCAATAATCCCGATGTTTATGTGCTGCACTACCGTATGCAGGTAGTTATAATGTTCCTCCTTTTCTGCTCTGTGCTTCTTGAACTGCTCTATTACTTCCATAAAAGCACTGTTGAGGTCTTCGAAGCTTTTCCCGAGCCCGCGGTCGGAAAAAGAACTGGAAAAATCGGAATATCTGATGACCTGGAGAAAGAGTGTAAGCTTGCGATTGGTCCTCTCCACATATCGGATAAGGATGAAGGTCTGGTAAATTATTAGCCCGACAATGATTATTGCGGTAATATTATACCTGGTCTTATCCAACAGGTAGAACAAGAGGAAGAAAGAGATTGCCAGAAGCAGCAACCTGAAAATGACCTGTATGCGAAAACGCCTAAATACCATATTTCTCTATCCTTCTGTAAAGTGAAGCACGTGTAAGTCCAAGTTCTTTTGCTGCCTTACTGATGTTTCCGCCATGTTTATCGATCACTTTGCGGATGAGCATCTTTTCTGTTTCTTCCAGGTTCATGTTGGAAGTGCTTATCGTCTCTGACTGAGAATCTTCAACAGGTGACAGGAAGAAATCGGAAGGTTGCAGGATACTTGATTCACTCATGATCACTGCACGTTCTACGGAATGCTGCAATTCCCTGATATTCCCGGGCCAGTTATGCTTCTCAAGTCTTTTCAGGGTAGATGCATTCAGGCGCTTTGACGGCACCTTATATTTCTTTGAATATATCTCCAGAAAGTATTCCACAAGCTGAGGTATATCGCTCGGACGCTCTCTCAGGGGAGGCACATGGATCTCTACGGTATTGATCCTGTAAAGCAGATCCTGCCTGAATTTGCTCTCGTTTACCATCTGGTAAAGTGGCATGTTGGTGGCACAAACCAGGCGTACATCGATTGGGATCTCCTTATTGGTACCCAGTCTGACCACATTCCTGTTCTGAATCACACTCAGTAGTTTCGATTGCAATGACATGGACAGGTTACCGATCTCATCAAGGAAGATAGTGCCTTTATTAGCTGCTTCAAAACGGCCCGCCCTGTCTTCCTTGGCGTCGGTGAAAGCACCTTTCTTAAATCCGAACAATTCACTTTCAAAGAGTGATTCGCTGATGGCTCCCAGGTCAACACTGATGAAAACCTCGTCTTTCTTTGCCGATGCCATATGTATGGCCCTGGCTATAAGTTCTTTTCCGGTTCCGTTCTCACCAAGGATAATTACATTGGCTTCAGTCACGGCTACTTTCCTGACGGTTTCCAGCACTTTTTGCATCTCCAGCGAATCACCGATAATGTTCCTGTGTGAGCGGTGCTGATCAGCGATCATTACCTTTTGCTTGGTCCGCAGGGATTCCAGTTCCACCTTGGATTTTCTGAGTTGGAGAGAAGTGGTAATGGTAGCCACGAGCTTCTTGTTATCCCATGGCTTGAGCAGGAAATTTGTGGCTCCTTCCTTGATCCCCTGTACAGCCAGTTCAATATCGCCATAACCCGTGATCAGGATCACTACCGTGGCCGGGTCGATCTCAAGGATCTTGTTCAGCCACATAAAACCTTCTTTGCCACTGGTGGCGTCCCTGGAAAAGTTCATGTCGAGCAAAATGACATCATAGGTTTCATTATGCATCAGGTCCGGGATGTTTTCCGGATTCTCTTCGGTATGTACTATGCTGAGATGTTGTTTCAGGAATAACTTTGCCGCCAGGAGGACATCCCTGTCGTCGTCGATGATGAGGATCTTTGCTTCCATTTTACTCATGTGCGATGGTTTTTATTGTCAGATTCCCTTAAATATCAATTATCGTGCAAGAAAATATAACTACTTGATTATAAATGCATCTTTATAGCAGACAAGGGCCCGGCGAGCGTTGTTACGTGTAAAATTAGGTATAATGTTCGTATTTGTACAGAAATATGGACGAATATGGACACATCCATAGGCTATGCCTTTGAATGCCCCTGATACCTCCCTGTATGACAACTCCTTACGAAAGGTGGCACAGAATTAGTTAAAAAATGTTAAACCAAATTTTATTAAAATGGACCGACCAATTGAAAAAAAGAAGTGGACACTGAAAAGGATCTTGACAATATCTGCGATCCTTATTTTTCTGATGTTCCTTGTTTATATCTTCTTCCTGAGAGATAAGCAAAGCAGGCTGTATGTAAACCAGGATCAGCTTAGCATTGCCACCGTTCTGGAAGAGAAATTTCAGGAATTCATTCCTGTTGATGGGATCGTCTTCCCTAAAAATACGGTGTATATCGACGCCGTGACAGGAGGTATTGTAGAAGCTGTTTGGGTAGAAGATGGTGCCATCCTGAAAAAGGGTGAACCCATCCTGAAACTTATGAACGCCAACATGGAGCTCAGTACCATGGAGCAGGAGACCAGGATGCTGGATGCCATCAACAACCTTCAGAATACCAAGATACAATTAGAACAGAGTAAGTTTATCAGGGAAAAGGAAATTGCTACCCTCAGTTATCAGTTGCAGCAGGCGGAGCAAGACTATGACAGGAAAAAGCAGTTATATGAAAACCATGTGATCGCTCTTAAGGAATGGGAAGACGCAGAAAGAAATTTTCTTGGACTGGAAAGGCAGCTTGAACTCAGCGTGGAGTTGCAGAAACTGGACTCTATCTTTGCCTATTCGCAGATCATTCAGATCAATCAATCCATGAGCAGGATGGGCAACAACCTTGAATTGCTCAGAAAAACTGTTGAGAGTTTAAATATCAAGGCCCCTGCTGATGGTAAGCTCTCATCTTTCAGTGCTGAGATCGGTGAGCTCAAGCAAGCCGGTGAACACCTTGCCCAGATCGATATGATGGATGGATACAAGTTGAAGGCCAGGATCGATGAACGATACATATCCAGGGTATTTGTAGGGCAAGAAGCTGAATTTGATTTCAACAGAGAGACATATAAATTAAAGATCAAAAAGATTTATACAGATGTAGTTGGTGGCACTTTTGAGGTCGATCTCCTTTTTGATGGTGAACACCCTGCAGCTATCAAGCGTGGGCAGACCGTTCAGCTGAGGGTGATATTCAGCAGCGCCAGCGATGCTATCATCGTGAAACGTGGCGGATTCTTCCAGGAAACTGGAGGCAACTGGATATATGTTGTCGATCCTTCCGGCAGCTTTGCTATAAAAAGAGAAATCAGCATTGGAAGACAAAATACACGCTACTATGAAGTCAAAGGCGGGCTCGACCCGGGAGAAAAGGTGATTGTCTCATCCTATAAATCCTTCGGCAGTAAAGACAAGCTTATTTTCAGAGATTGACCCATATAAAATATCAACCCTTAAACCTATTCGCTATGAAAGAAGTTGTAATCCTAATCCCTGATGTAGATGTAGAACAAAACATTGAGATCGAAGTCAGGATCAATGGACGCAAGAAGACCCTTCAATACAGGGTTGAATTGCTGACCTGGGAAGGAAACGACGATCCCCCCAGCAGCCATGTTCCCATCCTGAAGAAAAAGATAGAAGAATACGACAAAGATTGGGAGCTAATGGAGATCGG
>QMPN01000259.1 GCA_003648575.1 Bacteroidota bacterium | reverse complement strand
GATATCAGGATCCGTGCAATGGTCCAGTTTATGCTTGATCGAGTACAGCTTGTCGAAGGCCTCATCCTGCAGCTCATTCCCAAGCCATGCGGTAAGGTCCCTCTCCTCATCAGCCCATGATATAGGATAAGGTACATGTACAGATGACACGGGCTGCAGCTTCTCAGCAAGTTCGGAAGGGGTATTGAAAGTAAAATTGGAATGTGAAAATACTCTTGCAGGCAATGCACGCATGAACTCGAAGATGCCGGTTTCTGGCCACTGGTGTTCACCAAAGGTTTCATAATCCATAAAGAGGTTGACAACCTCTTCCTTCGGATCGATCTCATTCAGCCAGCCAACGAACTTTTCAGTTGTTAACGGCCAATCGCCCCAGCTCTGCTCCGAGAACCTGAAGGCAATGTCGTCGCTGAGCCTGAAATTCTTCAGCAAGAGTTTGAGTTTCGGGTTAATCGCATTGGCATACATATAGTTCGGGCTTTTCCAGCCCAGCACATGCTTGGCTCCTTCGGTAAGCATCAGCTTGAACCCCATCTCCGATACCATTGCGCCTATTTCATCAGAGTATATCAACTCAGTGTTCCTGAAAGTAGTGGGCAGCTGTCCGAAATGCTGCTCCACCTTCCTCTTATGCATCTCCACCTGTTCAAAAAACTCTTCTTTGCTTTTTAATGCAGCCAGGGCATGCCCGTATGTTTCAGCGATAAACTCAACATTACCCGTTGCAGCCAGTGCCTTATAGCTGTCGAGCACATCCGGTGCATATGCTTCAAACTGGTCGAGGGCTGTTCCCGAGATTGAAAAACTCACCTTGAAAGCTGAACCGTACTCATTGATAAGGTCGAGCAACAGCTTGTTCATCGGCAGATAGCACTTGTCGGCCACCCTGCGCATGATAAACCTGTTCTGCTGTTCATCATAATAATGATGGTTAGAACCGATATCGAAAAAGCGGTAAGTCCTCAACCTGTACGGCTGGTGAACCTGGAAATAAAAACAAATTGATCTCATATTCTTTAATCTTCAAATATCTTATAAAACACTTTCATACACTTCTTTGATCTTCACAGCGGCATTTTCCCATTTCAGGTTATCCACCTCTTCCTTGCCGTAACGCATGAACATCTTCGACAGCCCCTCATAATGCAGCAGGCCATAGATAGAATCGGCCATGGCATCCACATCCCAGAAATCGATCTTCAGGGCATGGATAAGGATCTCTGAAACGCCTGATTGCCTGGATATGACCACGGGAACATTCGAGCGCATCGCCTCCAGTGGAACTATCCCGAAGGGTTCAGAAACCGATGGCATCACAAAGACATCACTCAGCCCAAACATATGGTCAACATCATTACCTTTCAGGAAACCTGTAAAGTGAAAGCGGTCGGCCATCTTCAGCTCAGCTACACGCTTGATGATCTTGTTAAGCATGTCGCCACTCCCGGCCATGACAAAACGCACGTTAGGGTCTTTGTCGAGCACTTTCCTTGCAGCTTCAACAAAATAGTCGGGGCCTTTCTGAAAGGTGATCCTTCCAAGGAAAGTCACCACTTTATCTTTCACGCCACGCTGATAATTCTGATCCGGCTTATCGCTGGGTTCAACGGCATTATATGCTGTGAACACCTTATTAGGATCGATACCATAACGTTCGATCACGATCTTACGGGTCATGTTGCTTACCGCGATCACACGGTCGGCTTCTTCCATGCCACGCCGTTCCAGGTCATAAACATTCTGGTTAATATTTTCACCGGAGCGATCGAACTCAGTGGCATGCATATGCACTACCAGGGGTTTTCCGCTCACGCTCTTTGCTGCAATGCCTGCTGCATAGGTAAGCCAGTCGTGTGCATGGATCACATCAAAGTCGCTGGTAGCAGCCACAGCAGATGCGATGAGTGCATAACGTTTCACCTCATCCATAAGGTCAGTACCGTATTTGCCTGAGAATTCGAATTTCTCGGAAAGCACGCTGTCCTCACTCGTAATCGATTCCAGTTCTTTTGCCTCCATGATCCTCCTGAACTCCTCAGGCCCGACATAAGGGATAAGGTTGGAACCAATTTCCATATATGTGATGCGCTGCCAGTATTCTTCGTATTTCTTGTCCTTGAAATCGATGCTGATATCACTGGCATTGATAAGCCTGACGGCTTCCTGGTCTTCATCACCATATGCCTTTGGAACTACGAACAGCACTTCCACATCATGCTTCATCAGGCCCTTGGTCATGCCATAGCAGGCTGTGCCCAGCCCCCCTGTAATGTGTGGAGGGAATTCCCAACCGAACATTAAAACTTTCATCGGCCGATTAATATGTTAATGGTTATCATTTTCTTTTCCTGTTGTATTTTTTAATAAGTACATGGGTGCGTAATAGTTCCGATACGCTCCATGCCTGTGAGATAGTGCCTCCGGGAAGGTGTGGCGGGTCGCCGTCATACACTTCCGAAACGGAGCCAATGCCTGCTTCTGTCATCACCGGTTCAAATCCGTTGTAGAGGCCTTTTATATAACTAACGCCCTCCTTGCCATGTATCCTGAGATATGCCTCGGCAAAATGTCCAAACAACCATGGCCAGACCGTCCCCTGGTGATAAGCCCAGTCACGTTCGGCCTGGCTCCCGAAGTATATTCCTTTATAATGAATATTCTTGGGCGATAAGGTTCTGATCCCGCGGGCTGTGAGCAATTCTCCCTGAACCACATCGATAACTCCCATGCAAATCTCCTCTCCGATGGCCCTGTAGGGTAGTGATGCTGCAATGATCTGGTTTGGGCGTACCGACCAGTCGGCGCCTTCACCATCAACATAATCGGCCAGGTAACCACGCTCCTTATCCCAGAAAGTACTTATGAAAGAAGCCGGGATCATCTCAGCTACGGGTTCCCATTTCTTAATGAATTTTTCGTCACCTGCTGCTTCAGCCAGTTCCATGCTAAACCTGATGGCATTGTACCAGAGTGCATTGATCTCTACCGCTAATCCTATACGTGGGGTAACAGGCTTGCCATCAACCACGGCATCCATCCAGGTAAGGGCATGGCCCTGTTCACCTGCCCATATCAACCCACTGTCCTGCATATGGATATCAAAATCGGTTCCCTTCCGATAGCCATCGAGGATCATTTTCATTTTCCGGCCATATGTGCTCCAGATCGTTTTCTTTTCCCCTGTATATTCAGCATATTGCTGTAACGTCCAGAAGAACCAGAGAGGTGCATCGACGGAATTATATGCTGAATCACTGCCTTCACCGATATTTGGAAATAACGGGCCTTTCAGGTCGTCAACCATAGCGTCGATCACTGCCTTGCAGGTTTTGGGATCGTCATTGGCCAGGGTCAGCCCGGGCAAAGCAATGAAGGTATCCCTCCCCCATCTGCCAAACCAGGGAAAACCGGCAACAACCCATGTCTTATTATCACGCCTGATGATGAATTGCTGAGCAGAATTCCTGAGGCAATTCTCAAAATTATCACGTGGGGTGCGCTTCTTTACTTCCGCAGTGAAAGCCCTCTTAATGGCGGCAGGTGTCACTTCTGATGTGCCTGCGCAAAATACGATGCTTTCACCCTTCTTAATATCAACTTCAAAAAAGCCCGGCACGAAGAGGTCTTCCTGGTAATCATAACCACGCTCCATCTCCTCATGGTATTCAATGTTATAATACCACTCAGGATTATGTACGTATTCTACCTTTTTGGAGAATTGCATGAATAGCGGAGTGTATCCGTTATACAAACGCATACTGATGCCATTGGGCACCTTGCGGTGCTTGTCATTGATGCCGAAATTAGCTTTCGACAGCCTGTGTATATTCCTGAATGCCAGGAAAGGGTTGAAGCGCAGCTTCGTGGGGGAATTCGCATCCTCAAGGGTATACCTGATCATGATCCTGTTGTGCGACTCGGCGAAAATTAATTCCTTGCGGAGTAATACACCGCCTACCCGGTAGAGGGCATTGGGAATAGGCTCCGTATTGAAATCCCTGACATACTTATGCCCTCCCGGGTTGTAAACGCCACCCGGATATTTATGGATACCGAGATTAAAGCTTGCATCATTCTGGACAACCACCTCATCCATATTCGACAGCAGGACGTGGTTCTCATTGTCGATCCCCGGCTGGGGAGTCACAAGCAAGCCATGATACTTCCTTGTGTTGCAACCGATAATGGTACGGCAGGCATAAGCACCTGCACGGTTTGAACGGATCAATTCACGTTTGAGGGAATATCCAAGATTAATTAACTGATTTTTATCAAATTCGATGTAACTCATTTCTATAACAATTGCCTGATTTCTACGTGATCAACTGACTGCAAAATTAGGCTTTTTTTACCTGGTATAAATTAATATTAAGCATAATTAACATAAATTTAATAAATTGGTACTCACTAAAGTAAGATTTATCATTACAGGCAAAATTATTTATAACCACAGAAAATGAAGAAAAGAATTCTGTCTCTCTCAATCATCGTTTTTGCGATCCTTTTGCATACCTCGGCACAATCCACGGAAAAAAAGCCAATTTCCCACAAGGATTATAATCACTGGAAGGCACTCTCGAACAGCGAGATAAGTAAAAGTGGCAATTTTGTCATTTATGGGATATATCCCCAGGAAGGGAATGGCCACCTCTGGATGTATGATGTTGCTAATGATGCATACAACAGCTTTGACAGAGGCCGGGAGGCGGTGTTATCCCCCACAGAGGACTTCCT
>QMPN01000258.1 GCA_003648575.1 Bacteroidota bacterium | reverse complement strand
CAGGAATCAGGGCTCATCCATGCTTCCAATATCCTCAAAAACACAGAAGACATTGACTTCATTTACCTCGACGAAAGTGACATCGTCAGGCATAAGCTGGTAATGAAGATCATTGCGGCATATGGGAAGGCTGATAAGGAATAGGGAGTAGAGTTTTCACTGTTCCATTGTTTCACTGTTGTACTGTTGCATTGATTCACTGTTTCATTGTTTTAGCATCTTTACAACCGATACGCCTTCTTTGCTCCTCAGTACTCCGTAATACATTCCTATAGGAAGGTGGTTTGGTGACCAGAAGATTTTGTGACTGCCTGTAGGCATATTTCGGTCTTCAACCTGATATACCACCTCTCCAATGCTATTGTATATTGTATACTGTATATCAGATCTTGTAAATAATTCATACTCAATGGTGGTTGAAGTGGTAAAAGGATTGGGGTAGATTTTAATATTATTCTCTCCTCCCCTCCCAACCCTCCCCTTGCAAATTTTCTATCCTCTATCTTATATTTTTCTGGGGAGGGCACATTATTATTTTTATCTTCCACCCCGGGCTGCGCCCGGGGCTACTGATGTGGAACTCCTCCGGAGTTAGACTGAACAGGCAAGTCCCAGCACCTGGTACCCAGCCCCTCGACTTTAAATAAATAGCAGAAATTTCATCTTACTTAACAATAGAA
This sequence comes from Bacteroidota bacterium, assembly GCA_003648575.1. Next base: position 4,079 of record QMPN01000258.1, on the reverse strand, counting down.
CAGTGAAACAATGAAACAGTGAAACCCCTTGATATATATAAGATTATTGTATCTTTACCTTTCACGAACATTCATTTAACCCACCTTTGAAACAAAACCTTATGAAAAATTTATTTTATCTATTCCTGATGCTAAGCTTCTTCCTCGTCTCATGCGGGGGCAGTTCAGAACAATCAACAGATGATGGCGATGATGCCGTTAAGACAGAGCAAACTGATGATGCCGAAGGCGAAGCAGATCTTGCGATTAAAGATTGTGACAACTTCCTGGACCAGTACGACGCATGGACCGACGACTACCTGAAGGTGCTCAAAGCTTATTTTAAAGATCCTACCAATATTGAGATCAGTGAGGATTATCAGGCATTGACTGAATCAATGGTTACCTGGGGCACCGACTGGACAAATTATGCTCAGTGTGCTTCACAGGAAAAGTACCAGAAGCGCTTCGAGGAAATTGCAGATAAACTGGAAAAAGGACTGGAGGAAATGGGCCTCGGGGAATAAGCCATTCTCCCGCTTCATTTCAAATCCTGAAAGCTGTTGGCTGATTGACAGATTTCGGTTATTTTTGCATTTTTAACCCCTTTTTCCGCTAAACAAGGGACATCTCCCCTGGACAGCAGGGGAGATCTGAAGGAAACTCGCGGCAAGCCACGAGTAAAAGATGATTAAAACTGCAAAATTATGAATACTATTACTGCTACTAATTTCAACTTTCCCGGACAAAAGAGCCTGTACAAAGGGAAGGTCAGGGATGTATATAATATCAATGATGAGCTGATGGTGATGGTCGTTTCCGACCGCATCTCCGCTTTCGACGTTGTCCTGCCGAAAGGAATCCCTTATAAAGGACAGGTGCTGAACCAGATCGCCGCCAAATTCCTGGATGCTACTGCCGACATCGTCCCCAACTGGAAGATCGCCGTGCCGGACCCTATGGTCACCGTCGGGCGTTTTTGCAAGCCCTTTGCTGTTGAAATGATCATCAGGGGCTACCTTACCGGTAGCTCATGGCGGACCTATAATAAGGGTGCACGTGAGATTTGTGGCGTGCCCATCTCCGATGGCATGAAAGAACACCAGGCTTTTCCCGAACCCATTGTCACGCCTACCACTAAAGCACAGGAAGGGGCGCACGATGAAGACATTTCTGCAGAAGAGATCCTGAAACAGGGACTGGTATCTGAAGAAGATTACAAACTGCTCGATAAATATACACGCGAACTCTTTCAGAGAGGATCGGAGATCGCTGCAGAAATGGGATTGATCCTGGTCGACACCAAATATGAGTTTGGAAAAGTAGGTGACCAGATCTACCTCATTGATGAGATCCATACGCCCGATTCATCACGGTATTTCTACCGCAAAGGATACCAGCAACGCCAGGATAGTGGCGAACAACAGAAACAACTCAGCAAAGAGTTCGTACGAGAATGGCTTATGGGGAAAGGCTTCATGGGACAGCAAGGACAGGAGGTGCCATTCATGTCGGAGGAGTTTGTAAATTCTGTTTCAGATCGCTATATTGAGTTATTTGAAAATATCTCAGGTGAGCAATTCGTGAAAGCTGATGTATCAGACGTATTGAACCGTGTTGAAAACAACATCAACACTTACCTCACCAAACATAAATAATGTACCTTGTACTTAATACCAAACAACGTGATCCCATTTAGCCCACCCCGCATCGACCAGAAGATCATTGATGAAGTCATTGAGGCTTTGAGGTCAGGCTGGATCACTACCGGCCCTCGCACCAAGAAGTTCGAGAAGATGATCACTGCATATTGCGGGCATCAGACAACGCTCTGTGTAAACTCCGGGTCGTCAGGACTGGAGCTCATGCTCCGCTGGTACGGTGTTGGTGAAGGTGACGAAGTGATCGTGCCGGCATATACCTACACCGCTACAGCTAATGTGGTGGTTCACTGTGGTGCCAAGCCTGTGATGGTGGATACCGGCGAGGATTTTAACATCGATATTGAAAAGATCAGGAAAGCCATCACTCCTGCAACCAAGGTGATCATACCGGTCGACCTGGCGGGATGGCCCTGCGATTACAAGGCACTAAACGCCCTGGTAAACGATCATGATATCAGGAGGCAGTTTTCGCCCGGCAGTCCGGAGCAGGAAATGCTCGGTCGCATATTGGTGCTGGCCGATGCTGCTCACTCTATCGGTGCCAGGTACAAGGGCATCAGGACAGGAGCTCTCACCGACATCAGCGTCTTTTCTTTCCACGCCGTGAAAAACCTTACCACGGCAGAAGGAGGGGCAGTATGCCTGAATCTTCCGGAGCCCTTCAATAATGAAGAAGTATATAAATATCTGTGTATAAAATCGCTTCACGGACAAACCAAGGATGCCCTGGCAAAGACCAAGGCCGGTGCATGGCAATATGATGTGATCGAAGCCGGGTATAAATGCAATATGACTGACATACAGGCCGCTATGGGGATTGTGGAACTGGAGCGCTACGACGATGATATGTTGCAGAGGAGAAGGCAGATATTTGAGCGTTACTCGGAAGCATTTTCGGCTAAAGACTGGGCTATCGTGCCTGTATATGAGACGAATGAAAAGACCTCCTCCTATCATGTGTACCTGCTCAGGATAAAAAATATCGATGAAGATCAAAGGAATGAGATCATCAGCAGCATCTTTGAAAAGCAGGTATCTGTGAATGTGCATTTCATCCCGCTGCCCATGCTCAGCTATTACAAAAATGCCGGTTACGACATCGCTCATTTTCCGCTGAGCTATGAGAATTACAGCCGGGTGATCTCCCTGCCGGTATATTATGACCTGAACGATGAGATGGTGGATACTGTGATAGGGGCAGTATGCGATTCTGTAGAAGAAAGCCTCAAATGATCAAACGTATATTCGATATCGTTACTTCCCTGATTGCACTGGTGATACTGCTGCCGGTCTTCATCACTATTTCGATCTGGATACTGCTCGATTCCCGTGGAGGAATTATCTACCGCCAGCTCAGGGCAGGAAAAAACAATCGCGACTTTTTCATATTCAAATTCCGTACCATGAGGCCGGCTTCCGATGCCGCCGGACTGCTTACCATTGGTGGCCGCGACCCCAGGATCACTCATGCCGGCTATTACCTCCGAAAAAGCAAGCTCGACGAGCTTCCGCAGCTGTTTAACATCATTATGGGTAAGATGAGCATTGTCGGCCCGCGCCCGGAAGTCAGGAAATATGTTAAGCTCTACACTGAGGAGCATATGAAAGTGTTTGATGTGAGGCCGGGACTTACGGATTATGCATCACTGGAATATATTGATGAAAGTAATATCCTGGCCGCAAGCGATGATCCGGAGAAGACCTATATCGAAACCATCATGCCCGCCAAGCTGGATCTGAACCTGAAGTATATCAGGGAGAGGTCGATGGGTAGGGACATCAAAATCATCTTCACCACCATTATCCGTATTTTCAAATAAATTGTCATCCCGAGGAGTCCTGAGCGAAGCCGAAGGGCGACGAGGGAATTGTATCCATTTCGTAATACGTTTAGATGGGTATCCTTCCTCTCATTGTTCGTCAGGATGACAATATATTTTAAAGAGCTGAGGCCAGCTTTTTTAATTCTTCCGCCTTTTCAATATTCCCCGATGCTTCGTGCAAGCTGATCAACTCCCCAAATACCCTTTTCATGATAGTTAAATTACTGCAGGGGCTGAAATAATTGTCATTGTGCGGGAGCTTCATCTGTTTAATGTAAGCTTCAATCTCGTTATGAGTGAAAAGGGTGCCCCGGTTAAAGGGATTGATATAAAACAAGGCACCATTTCCATCCGGGATCTCCTCATCAGCGATGGTATTATCCATATACGCCAGCACAAAATGATTGGGCAGGTCTACCCCGTATACGGGTAATTTCAGGCTGCGTGCAATGATGATATAGAGTATGCCGATCGACAGGGGGCTGCCTTTTCGTGATTCCAGCAACAAATTCAGATAGAAGTTATCAGGGCTTTTCATATTGCTTTTGTTGCCTCTGAATTTATGCACATCAAACATAATATGGTTGACCACCTTGATCTTTTCCAGTGCCGT
>QMPN01000257.1 GCA_003648575.1 Bacteroidota bacterium | reverse complement strand
GCTAACCCTACGAAGTATCCCGTTATGACCAAGAATTTGGACAATGCCTACTGGTGGTTCCCGGGCATCGCACCTGATATGGAAATCTGGTACGAATCCATGGGTACGGTTGGCGATGCTGAAAAGAAGTCGGGATGGAGAATGCAACAACCGATCATCGACGCCCTCCAGGACAATAATGATCCCCGTCTCCCGGTTTATGCAGATGAAAATGCTTATGGCGAGTACAGTGGTCATCGCTTCGGTGAGAATGACAGGTCCGATACCATGAATAATAGTTTCAATAAGTCACATATCGCTGACTGGTTCATGAATGATCCCTCGGGATTTGTCCCTTATATGAACTGCGCAGAGATTTACTTCTGCCTTGCTGAAGCTTACGAACGCGGATTGGCAACAGGTGATGCACAGGCAGCCTATGAAATGGGAATTACCATGTCCTGTTTGGAAAGCGGCCAGATCGAACCGGATGCTGTTACTACATTCCTTGCCGAACCTGAGGTTGCCTGGAATGGTGGAACCACAAGCAATCTTGATAAGATTGCGCTTCAAAAATACGTCTGCCTCTTCAAGCAAAGTGTTGAAGGCTGGTCAGAAGCCAGGAGAACTGATATTCCCTTAATGACAGGTGTAGCCGAGGATTATGCAGGTTCACATAACAGGCCTCCTTTCAGAATGGCTTATGCCGATGAGGAGAAAGGTCTGAACACAAGCTTCCCATATGATGTGGTTGAAACGGATATCTTTTATGGCACACAGGTATGGTGGGATACAAGAACGGACGTACATTAACGGTCAGATATAGCTCACTTTTGTGTATTCACAATAGTAATTTAGTTATAGTTTAGTCATTATGTGAGAAGGGAGAGGGCCAAACCCTCTCCCTTCTTTTTTCAATGCAGATCAATTATGAGATATATCACCTCGCTAATTTTATTATTGACCTCCTTTTGCGCTGCATCAGCCCAGAAAACAAAAGATGCCGGATTGCAATCCATTACTCTTGAGTCTGTCGAAGCTCCGCTTGAATTTCTTGCATCGGACTGGACAGAAGGCCGTGAAGTGGGAACAAAAGGAGCCTACATGGCTGCGGACTACATTGCTTCTCTATTTAAACTCTATGGCATCAGGCCACTGGGTGATATGGCTGTAAAGAAAATGAGCAGGGAAAGCAGGATGGCAGGGGGAAAACCAGAATCCTACAGAAGCTATTTTCAGAATTTTGATCTTTTGACCGGACCCAGGAAATCTGAGATTTCTCTTTCCCTGATAAACAGAACCGCCTATTCTGCTAAAGAACTCACACTTATTAAGGGGGCAGATTTTGAGCTGCGAGGTATTTCTTCCAGCATGGAGATTGAGGCCCCTGTTGTATTCCTGGGTTATGGCCTTCAAAGTGAAGCCCTCAAATGTGATCCTTTTGAGAAAGTGAATCTCGAAGGAAAGATCGTTTTTCTTCTATCAGGTTTTGCCGGGATCGATGATCAGGAATCCGAAAATTACAGAATACTTAAAAGTGACAGCACCAGGTCTTTTAGGCAGATAGAAAGAGACAAAGTTGAGAATGCAAGAAAGGCCGGGGCGCTGGCCCTTGTAAGGTATAATCCCCATCGGGCTTTTATAGCCGCCAATCCTTCCAATCTACCCATGCATCATGATAATGAATATTACGAAGGGGATGAAAAGAAGGATGACTTCTACTTGAAGGAAATCTTCTTACCAAACTGGAATAAAAAGGAGGAGCTGCCTGTAGTTGAAATAAGCAGGTCGATGGCGGAATCAATCCTGAACAAATCGGATGACTTGCTTTCATCCATGCTTGATCCGGGCTACCAAATGTCTTCATTTAAATCTGTGAACCTCCCCGAAACAATTTTCCATCTGACCGCAAAGAAGGAGCAAGAAGTGATCCGGGCCAGGAATGTACTGGGATACATCGAAGGTGAGAACCATGATGAGGTAATTGTAATCGGTGGCCACTACGATCATGTTGGGAAATACAATGGTTTTACTTTTAATGGTGCTGATGACAATGTCTCCGGAACCGTGGGTATGTTAAGCCTGGCCAGGGCCTTCATGCAAACGGGAATGAAACCGGCCAAAACCATCGTATTTGCTGCATGGACCGGAGAGGAGCAGGGATTATGGGGCTCGAAATATTTTGTAAAGAACATCCCGGATGATCTGAACATCATCCTGAACATCAACATGGATATGATAAGCAGGACATCCCTTAAGGACAGCACCGGAAACTATCTCTCCTTACGCTATACCAAAGGCTACGAAGAGTATGAACAAATATTCAGAACCATTAATGATGTGAATAAGTTTAATCTCGATATTGATTATCGGTCTGAAGAGCAACCCAGGGGTGGTAGTGATTTTACTTCCTTTGCCATGGAGGGAATACCTGTTATTTCGCTGTTTACCGGTCTGCACAAAGATTATCACATGCCCAATGACGAAATCGAATTTATGAATCTGGAAAAAATGGTAGCAATTATCAAACTCACCTACAATGGATTGAATGAGATTCTTGAGAAAGGGCTGGATAAATACTAATTTTACGATTCCATGAAATATCTATTGACCACCTGCCTGTTTATATTAGCCTTCAATTCATTGGCCGGGGAGCTGAATAAGCCTAATATCCTGTTTATTATCTCGGATGATCTCACGGCGACAGCCGTTTCTTCCTACGGTATCGGCGCCTGCAGCACACCCAACATTGATAAACTTGCCAAAGAAGGTATACGATATTCCAGGGCCTACAGTAACTACCCGGTTTGCGGGCCCAGCAGGGCTTCACTATTAAATGGATATTATCCTCATGCTACCAAAACATTTGGCTATGTAAGCGGCCGGAAGGGTATTGGTCCCGACAGGCTCACGATGCCGCAACTATTTAAAGAGAACGGTTACTATACAGCGCGTGTCAGCAAGATTTTCCACATGGGGGTACCCGGAGATATCGAAAAGGGTTCAAACGGAACTGATGATGAAGCTTCATGGAGTGAGCGTTTTAACAGCCAGGGGCCGGAGTGGAAGGCTGAGGGAGAGAGTGAACTGGTACAGGGCAATCCTGATGGCACTCTGCCCAAACGAGGAGGGAATGTAATGACCATTGTTAAAGCCGCGGGAGATGACATGGTACATTCTGATGGGAAAACTGCCTTAAAGGCATGTGAGCTGCTGAGAACTCATAAGAACGAGCCATTCTTCCTGGCTGTTGGCTTTGTAAGACCGCATGTTCCTTTTGTGGCGCCCATGGAATATTTCAGGCCCTACCCCTTTGAAAAGGTCACCATGCCTGAAATAATTGAGGGAGACTGGGATGATATACCTGAGCGGGGGATAAACTACGTGACCAGTATAAACGGGAAAATGACAGCAGATCAGGAAAAGAAAGCTGTTGCAGCCTATTATGCTGCCGTTGCCTATATGGATGCGCAGCTCGGCAGGGTATTGAATACCTTAAAGGAAGAGGGTCTGGAGGATAATACGATTGTAATATTGACCTCAGACCACGGATTCCATCTTGGAGAGCATCAGTTCTGGATGAAAGTCAGCCTTCATGAAGAATCGGTGAGGGTCCCCTTAATTATAAAGGTGCCTGGCAGAAAGCCTGCTGTGTGTAATTCCCTTACCGAACTGATCGATCTCTATCCCACTCTTGCAGAATTGGCCTGTCTACCCTATTCTGAACATCTGCAGGGTAAAAGCCTTGCAGGGACCATAAAGAATCCCAGGACTGAAGTCAGAGATATGATTTTTTCTGTTTCCCAGGGCGGAAATACCTTTCTGCTTCGAACAGAGCAATGGGCATATATTCAATATGATGAGGACGCCGGTTCAGGCATTGAACTTTATGATATGCTTAAGGATCCCGGGCAATATACCAACCTGGCCGAGCATCAAAAATACGCACCCATTGTCAATGATTTCAGAGAAAAGCTAAAAATGAAACTAAAGGAGGTCCGGGCAAATGATCTTGGTCTATGTTATGATCCTCAGGAATAAGTATCCATGCCCGGGAATATCATGAATAGACTCATATACTGGAACCAATGAAGATGAAAATCAAATTAGTTTATCTGCTCCTGCTAATATCCATAGCCAGTGGAATTGATTCCACTGCGCAGAAAACAAATACAATATTCCACTGGGACCTCGATAACATTAAGGAGCGAAAAGTAACTGAACGAATAAACTCAACGGCCGACACCCTTGAAGGCAACTATACCACTGTGAAGGGGGTAAAAGGAAAGGCTATCCGGCTGGACGGTTATACCACAGTTATCCGCAACAGGGGGGGGGAAGGATCCCTTACTGCTGGTTCCGTCACCACTGAGGCCTGGATTGCTCTGGGTGCATATCCCTGGAATTGGTGTCCGGTTGTTGCCCAGCGCAGCAATGTTTTAGGCGGGAAAGAGGCCAGTGGCGGATTTTCCATGGAGGTCGGACCGAGAGGAGAATTGGGTCTTAAAATTTTCATCGAAGGGAATGAGATCCTCTGTGTATCGGAAAAATTTGCACTCGGACTGTTTGAATGGATGCATGTGGCTGCAACTTATCAGGAAGGCTCAGGAGTAAAGATCTTTATCAATAGTCAGGCGGCCGGCTCCTATGATATCAAAGGAAGTGCAAATTATTCACCCAATAAGCAGATAAGAATTGGGATGAACGATCATCCGGTGAATCCTTCAAATCTGATCGGGGAGGCTGGCTATAAACCTTTCTGGTACTCCATCGATGGGAT
>QMPN01000256.1 GCA_003648575.1 Bacteroidota bacterium | reverse complement strand
TTCTTTCAGAAATAGCAACCAGTTTTTCATAATCTTTGCCATTGTTTTTCCCGCCTTTACCGGGATGACGGCAGGTGTAGGCCTTTCCGGTGACCTGAAAAGCCCACGAAAGTCAATACCCCGGGGAACCTTGCTGGCCACATTCATCGGTCTGATCACCTATTTCTTTATTGCCTGGAAACTCACTGTTTCTGCCAGTCCGCAAGACCTGGTAGGGGAGCAGTTGGTCATGAGCAAAATTGCCATCTGGGGCCCCTGGGTGATTCCTCTTGGATTGGCAGCATCTACGATTTCTTCAGCTATAGGATCGGTCATGGTTGCCCCCAGAACTTTACAAGCCCTGACCTACGACCAGCTTTTTCCACTTCCGCGTGTGAATCGATTTCTCTCCAAAGGAAAAAAAGAAAATAACGAGCCCTTCAATGCATCCCTGGTAACCGTTATCATTGCTTTTGTGTTTGTGACTGTGGGCAATGTGAATATGGTGGCAGAGATCATATCAATGTTTTTTATGGTTACCTATGGTGCCTTATGCCTGATATCTTTCCTTAATAATTTTGGGAGTGACCCAAGCTACAGGCCTACCTTCCGTTCGAGATGGTATATCTCCCTGGTGGGCTTCCTGATGAGTGTTTGGCTGATGTTCAAAATCAACTGGATCTATGCCTTTGTTGCCATTGCAGCTATGATACTGGTGTACTTCATCGTTTCACGATACCATAAGGATAGAAGGGGTTTGCAATCCATTTTCAGGGGCGCCATCATTCAGCTGAACAGAAAATTACAGGTATACCTGCAAAAGTCGACCAGGATCAAGAAAAATGAAGAATGGAGGCCTGCCGCAGTATGTATCTCAAGGGCCAGCTTTGTGAGGGAAGAGGCTTTCTTCCTCCTGGAATGGATCGCACATAAGTATGGCTTCGGGACCTATATCCACCTGATCGAGGGATACTATTCGAAACAAACACATGAAGAAGCGCAGCTGATGCTGGATAAGCTCATAGAAAAGGCTGAATTGAGGAAAAACAATGTATATATCGATACACTGATATCTCCTTCTTATACATCCGCTATTGCGCAAACCATACAGTTGCCGGGGATCTCGGGCATGGACAACAATATGATGGTGTTCGAATATGATAAGTCGAACCCTGAAGAACTTGGCCAGATCATCGATAATTTCAAGCTGGTGAAGGCCGGAAAATATGATGTATGCATACTGGGAAGCTCCCACAAACGATTTAATTTCAAGAAGGGTATCCATGTCTGGATCAGGAGTTTCGATTACCAGAACTCCAACCTGATGATCCTCCTGAGCTATATCATTTCCGGGCATCCCGACTGGCAGAAGAGCAATATCAAGATCTTCGATATTTGTAAGGAAGAAGAGCTTGAACAGACCAGGGAAAACTTGCTTGAACTGGTAAAATCGGGTCGCATCCCTATTACTGAGAAAAATATCCAGATCATTAAGAAAGATGAGAATATAAGCAGCAAGGTGTTGATCAAAGAGCACTCTGCGGAGGCAGGCCTTACGATTATTGGCTTCCGTGCTGAACATATTAAAACCTTTGGTACTGAACTGTTTTCAGACTATGAGCTGGTAGGGGATATGCTGTTTGTGAATTCACACAGGCAGAAGGAGATAACCTAAGTGAGTGATGATAGCTTAATTATTAATGATTAATATAGAGTGGGATTGATGAATTGTGAATTAAGATATTCGATTTTTGTGCTGTTGATATTTATATCATTATCTTCCTGCAAAAAGGAAGACAACAGCTTTTATGAATACAGCAATCCTACTTTTGCAGTATTTAAGAATAGCACCGAGCCTGAATCCATATTTGCCTACTGTGCCTCTCACGATATCTACCTTGATTCGGTTTATGTTTACAGCCCAATCGATATACAGTATAAGCGATATTTCCATGGGCAACAATACGCACAGGAAGTCCACTTTCTCATAGGTGATTCATTTGTGACGCATGCAGGAAGCTGGAGCTTTGTTTTCTACGGTAGTAAGGTCATCAACGGGCTTGCCTTCAAAAGTCATGCGGAGAGGGAACTGGAATAGGGAAAAGACATTAGCCCTTGACCAATTCGTTATAAGCGGCCATTAGTTTTCTCATCAACTCATTTGATGTATTGAACCTGTGTTTGTCGATCATACTAACCGGCAGGATACCCGGAGAAGTACCACTTATAAAAGCAGATTCATAAAAAGGCAGGTGCATCAGGGGGATTTCTCTTTCTGTGACCTCTATCATCATCTCTTTTGCCAATTCCAGGATCTTCTTTCTTGTAATCCCTTGCAAGACCATCTGGTCAGGTGTTGTGAAAAGAGAATCACCGCGGATAAAGAAAATATTTGAGCGGCTTCCTTCCGTAATATTCTTCTTCTTATCGACCAGAAGTACTTCATAAACATCAGATTCAGAAATAAGATATTGGGCTTTGCTACGAAGTTCTGCGTTCCATACCTTGGCTGATGGCTGCTTCCTGATGGCGTTCATAGTGCGAATACCGACTCCCTTAATATATTCATTTTCATCGGGGTAGTAATGGTCAACATACCAGCTGAGGATATGTGAATGTTCTTTGGTGGGAATGATGCAAAGCAGGATATTTCCATCTTCAGAGCTATTTTTATTGATGAGGCCTGATATTGCTTTTTCAAGTTTACTTCTTACCGGGACATCTTTGAGCCCTGCCTCCCTGGAAGAATTCAGTATCCTTTCGATATGCTCATCCAGGAATAGGGGCGTTCCATCTATCACACGCATGACTTCATAAACAGTCTTCCTCTTCTTGTCCCATGCAGGATCATATTCCCAGGTATGCAACGCAGCACCGTCTTTTATAAAATATTCCCTTACAGGCGCAAGCATTCTCTTGAAATTTTGAATTATTAATTATTCGTGCTTATCAAATATACCATCTCAAAGAAACGTATCACTCTAATTACTCTAAATACTTTAAATACTCTAAATACTTTAAATACTCTAAGTACTTTAAATACTCTAAGTACTTCTGACACTTCTTCTCTCAGCCTTGCGTGAATTGGTGATATTCAAATTTATAATTGCAAAAAGCATAACAAAGGCGCTGACCCACTGCACCCAGGATAAGCGTTGGTCATTGATCAGGTAATCGAGGATGATGGCTGTGACAGGGAAAAAGAGTTCACATATGGTGGCAATCACCGCCCTGACCTTCTTGAGACCGTAATAGTATAGAAATAAGGCTCCCGAGCCGGTTGTCACTGCAATGATCAGAAATACGATCCAGTTATCTGTTGTCAGGCTGTCGAACTGCATGAACAGGCCGCTTGCCACAACAAAAAGAAGCATGATCACTGTGGTAAAACCATACCTGAAAAATGTAGCAGTATGAAAGCTGTATTTGCCTAATATTTTTTTGCTGAGTACGGTAGAACTTCCAAATGAAAAGGCTGCAAGTAAAGAAAACAAGGCCGCTTCAATTGTGTTGTCACCGGTTTCAAAATTTGGTAGCTGGGCGCCGAAGGTCAGGAAATATCCTGCAATAATAGCCAGTCCGGCCCATATAAAGTAAAACCGGCGCATACGCTCCCCCAGGAAGATGACCGCCAGGGCGATGGCAAATATGGGTTGCAGCTTTTGCAAAAGGATAACAATGGTGAGCTTCTCAAAATTTACCAGGAAAAGAGCATGAACGATGGACATGGTCCCTATGGCACCACCTAAGAGGGCAATCAGGAAAAAGGTCATCGTATCGGAAGTATTCAGGTTCTTGAGCTGCCTGTATTCTTTAAACATGAAGGTATTCATGATCAGGAAGGCCAGGGCATGTAGAATAAATACCACAAAAACCACATTCAGGTTGTGCAGACGAGGTGTTAAGATCACACCATCAATGCCCCAAAAAGAAGCTGCGAGGCTGATGGCAAGGGCACCTATAAGTTTATCCTTTTTCACGAATTCATTAATTGAGGGTGCAAATATCGTTAAAAAATGAAAGTTTTTGTAATTTTATGATGGACAAGTCTTAACAAAGGTTAATTTGCTGGACAATGAATATGATAACTAATTTTTTTCCCCATATAGTATTCCTCATCCTGGGCATTATGATTCTTATTGCTGCCTGCAAGAAGAAAGATGATACAGCGCCGGCTCCCGTGCAGATGAAGTGTGAGATAATAAATCCCCTGAATGAAGCTGAAATCCAGGTAGGAGCCATTGTAAACGTAGAGGCAGAAGTATCGGGCTTCGGAAGTGGTGCGAAAGTAGTCTTTACCATTGACAGCCTCCACGTCATAGAAGTTGGCGGGAGCCCATATATCTTTTTGTGGGATACAAAGGACTTGCTTCCTGATACTATAAAAATACGTGCAGAAGCATACGAAGGGGCTAAACTGGTGTCTGATACAATCACAGTATTCCTTATCGATACCATCATCCCCTTGCAGCCTCCTGTGCCGATTATCCTGATCACTCCCAACACAGGTACCACCGACACCGTTTTTATATTTGATGCTTCAGAAAGCCATGACCAGGAGGATATGGTTGAGGACCTTCTCTTTCGCTGGGACTTTGAGGGTGATGGGGAGTGGGATACGGATTTTTCCCATGAACTCACCTATGAATATAAATATAGCCACACAGGCCACTACCATGTTCGTATGGAAGTAATGGATACCGATACCATGCAAGCCGATACAACTGTAAGCCTGGTGGTTACTCATTCTATCACTCCTGATCCCTGCGAAGGCATAGTGAGCATTCCGTACGG
>QMPN01000255.1 GCA_003648575.1 Bacteroidota bacterium | reverse complement strand
TACTGCTTACTGCCCACTGCTTACTGCCCACTGCTTACTGCCCACTGCTTACTGCCCACTGCTTACTGCTTACTGCTTACTGCTTACTGCTTACTGCTTACTGCCTACTGCCTACTGCCTACTGCCTACTGCTTACTGCCTACTGCCTACTGCTTAACTCCTTTATCAAATGCCTTGGCTTTCTCAATCATCTGTTCAAGAATGAATGGATATTCATCGGAAACATCCCTGTTTTCTCCTCTGTCATCAAGCATATTAAATAGCTCATAATGATCCAATGTTCCTACGCCATATGTTGCTTTGGTAGGGAGTGTTAATTTCCAGTCATTTTCGCGATAGCTCATATGTAAGCCCCTGGCTTCATAACCCGAAATCTCGGAATGCGGAGCCTGTTCATTTTCAGCCTGTATCATCACAGGGTAGAGGTCTTTGCCATCGATTGGCCTGTCGGTAGGAATGTCAGCGCCTGCAAGCATAGCAAAGGTTGTAAACAGGTCGAATCCTGCTGTGATGTGCGGGCAGGTGCTACCAGCTGCAATGGTTCCCGGCCACAGCATGATGCATGCCACTTGAATACCACCTTCATAACGTGATTGATATTTGCCACCCCTTAGCTGGTGCTGACGACTGACATTCACCGTTGCAAAGTGCCCGTAGCATGCTTCCAGTTCAGGATAAGGAACAATGAGTGGTCCATTATCCGAGCTGAATACGATTAGTGTATTTTCAGAAATATCCAGCTCCCTCACGGTACGGAGGATGGCACCTACTGAACGATCTAGATATTCAACCGCATCACCAAAGGGCCCGGCTTCGCTATTTCCTTCAAAACCCTTTGGAACGAACCATGGCGTATGTGTTTCAATATTTGAGTACTGCAGGTAAAAAGGTTTACCCTGTGCCGTCATCTCCCTGATATAGTCACAGGACACTTGCGTGAACAAAGCAGGGAGCTCGGCAAGTTCATTGTTGTCCAGCTCATCAATGATATCGTAGTCTTCGAACAGTGGGATTGGAGGAAACTTTCTTGATCCTGTATTTGCCAGTCGCTCAGGGCCATGGTCGTTAGGATAGGGGATGCCCAGAAAATAGTCGAAACCATGCTCTCCCGGCAGAAATTCGGGCAAATGTCCCAGATGCCACTTACCGATGAGGGCTGTAGAATACCCTTGCTCTTTGAGAAGCTCTGTTATGGTAATCTCAAGTTCTGTGTCGAGCCCGATCTCAGAGTCAGGAAAAAGAACCGGCAAGCCTGTTCCATTATTTACCCTGGGGGCGTACCTGCCGGTAAGTATCGCTGCCCTGGTGGGTGTACATGTGCCGTGCGGGGCATAGAAATCGGTAAAGATCATGCCCTCAGCAGCCATGCGGTCAAGATTCGGGGTTTTGATATCTTTAGATCCGTAGCAGCCAATGTCATCATAACCCACATCATCGGCCAGGATATGAATTATATTGGGCTTGATGACTTGTTCCTGTGAAAATGAGAAGAAAAAGATCAAGGATAGGATGCTTGTTAGCAGAAATGCTTTCATTGGCTTTGGATGTTAAGCGTCAGTCTTTGGGTTTCCTGGATGTGTAGATGGCTGCTGATCCTCCTAGGAAGGGGTAATGTTTGAAATCAGTGAAACCGTTGTCGTTGAGCAGCTGACCTACTTCCTCGGGGCTGAAGTAGTTCCTGGCGGAAACAGCCAGGTATTTGTAGGCTTTGCGATGCCCCGACATGAGTCCTCCCAGCCATTGTACCCATACCTTTAGATAGATGCGAAAGCCGAACCTGAGAAATGCATTTTTTGGCTGGCTCGATTCTGCGATGATAAAGATCCCGCCGGGCTTCAGTGTCCGAAGAACCTCTGATAGGTATTGGCCTGCAAATTTGTTCTTGTAGGTCAGGTTTCGGAAGGCAAAGCCGATAGTGGTAACATTGAAATGGTTTTCTTCGAATGGAAGGTCGGCCGTATCGGCAAGTACAAACTTGACATTCTCCCTGTTCATCTTTTGTGCCTTAATTGCGGCCACATCCAGCATAGGCTGGCTGAAGTCGCTGGCAGTGATTTCAATGTCCGGGCCACCCATTTTGGCAAGCCTGATCGCCAGGTCCGCCGTGCCTGTGCATATGTCAAGCACCCGATCCGGCTTCTCTGCCAGACATATTTTCGTCGCCTTTTTTCGCCAACGTTCATCCTGGCCAAGTGTTACGATACGATTCATAATATCGTACTTGTCAGGCACTTCGTTAAACATTCTGAACAAAGGCCTTCTTGCCGCCGCTTCCCTATCCATTTAAGTTTTGAGTTTTGAGTTTTGAGTTTTGAGTTATTTTCGATCCTCGATCCTCGATTTTCGATTTTCGTTATTCAATGTATCCTCTCACCCCAACCACAAACGACAACACCTGGCTGGTGGCCTTGACACTGGTGTCCTCATAATACCCGTTTTGATTGATGTTATCACCCAGTCCGAAGTTGTACCTCACATCGAAAAAAGTCGCTCCCTGCTTGTCCGCAAAAGGGACTTCAAATCCGAGTCCGATTTTGATCCCAAATGCTGTTGAGTTATATGTATCTGTTATCTTCTGATCGATCTCTCCTTCAACCCCATTTACGACATTTTCTCCTTTAATACGCCCTCCGGTCAGGTATGCAAAACTGGGCCCGAGCAAACCGTAGAGGTCGAATTTTTCCTTTTCAATGAAAGTATATCCAAAAAGAAAAGGAACTTCAAGGTAGTGGGCTTTAAGGGTAACATCGGTAGACTTATTTCCATCACTTTCCTTATAGGTGAATCCCCGCTGGTCAAAGTTTAAGCCCATTTGCATGAAAAAGCGTTCATTGAATCCATACTCTGCAAATAAACCAACATTGTAGGTTAGTCTGCTCCCGAAGGTTCCGTCGCGGGGTTCACCCGTCACTGTTGGCTGACTGATCCAGGCTATATTCAAACCACCTGATAATCCAAAATTCCAGCCATCTTGTGCTTTTGTTTCCGGGAGGCTCAGGAATAATAAAAAAATAATTGCAGTAATTGTCCTTGTCATCTTCTTTAGAATTTATATGTTAGTGCAAAGATAATCTTTTAAGTGTTGAGTTTTGAGTGTTGAGTGTTGAGTTAGTTCAGAGAGCAAGATCCTTAAAGTATTGTGAAGTAAGCATTATCGCACATCATCCCAACACTCAACACTCAAAACTCAAAACTATTCAAGTATCTTTGCTTCCGTGAATCGTACTAGGGTCTGTATTATAGGAGCAGGGCCGGCCGGCAGCATGGCTGCACTGAGGCTGGCAAAGGATAATATCCCTTTTGTGATCCTTGATAAGGACGAATTCCCCAGGGAGAAGATCTGCGGTGATGCACTCAGTGGGAAAGTGCCACATATCATCAGGAGGCTTTCGCCGGAAATACTCAATCGATTTGAAAGTGAATGCCGGCCATTACATTCCATGGGCATCCGTTTTATTGCTCCGGGTGATCACGTTTTTGATGTCCCTTTCATAGCGGACTTTGACCCCAATACCCATCCGGTGCCCGGTTATACGGTAAAAAGGGAGCTGTTCGATCATTTTCTGCTTGAGGAAGTAAAGAAGGTATCCGGAGGAAACCTGATGACAGATTCCAAGGTAGAATCCGTTCAACGTAGCGGGGAAGGCTTTAAGATTAGCTACTGCGGGAAAGAGATATATGCCAGCATAGTGATCGATGCCTCAGGAACAGCATCGAAGTTTGATACATGCTATGAAAAGCCCATGTCACAGCCGAAAAAGACTGCGCTGGCCATCAGGTCATACTACAGTGGTGTTGAAAGCTTGCATCCTCAAAATTTTATAGAATTATATTTCCTGGAGGATGTCCTGCCGGGATATTTCTGGCTGTTTCCCCTGCCGGATGGATTGGTAAATGCCGGTATAGGGATCAGAAAAGATGTTGTGCTGAAAAAAAAGATCAACTTATCAGCTGTGATGGAAGAGATTATTCAAAACCATCCTTCGCTTGCATCAAGGTTCAGGAATGCAGAAAGAGTGGGTAAACCCGCAGCTCATCCTTTGCCACTGGGAAACCCGCGATTTCGAATTTCCGGTGAAGGCTATATGCTTGCCGGTGATACCGCACACCTGGTTGATCCCCTGACAGGCGAAGGGGTAGGCAATGCACTTTACAGTGGCTATATAGCTGCTGAACAGGCCATAGATTGCCTGCGCGAAGATCGTTTTGATGACAGCTTCATGAAAGCCTATGATAAAAGGATAAAACGGGTGCTTGGAAAAGAGATGAGCATAAGCGCCAACTTCCAGCGTATGCTGAAATATCCCCGCATGGTGAAATGGATCGCCAGGAAAGCAGATGGAAACAAGCATATACCAGGATTGATGTCATCGATGTTCACAGACCTGGATCACAGGAAGAAACTGCTAAATCCAATATTTATATTCAGAGTGTTATTGAACCGATAATCCCAGTCCCATGTCTGCTGCAGGCGTTTGCCATACGGTGGGAGTAGATAATAATTCGGGGTTCGGAGTATTAGCCCATACGGCTGCCGAGTTCAGCTTCGCGTTCAGGGACAGCAATTATCACGCTGCCATCTTCCTGATAAAAACCCGTGAGAAGGAATTCCGACATGATTGGACCGATCTGTTTTACCGGAAAGTTTATTACCCCTACAATCTGTTTCCCAATGAGCTCTGTGCTTGAATAATGTTCAGTGATCTGAGCACTCGAGCGTTTGATCCCGATCTCAGGGCCAAAATCTGCTGTGATGATGTAGGCCGGCTTTCTGGCTTCAGGAAAAACCT
>QMPN01000254.1 GCA_003648575.1 Bacteroidota bacterium | reverse complement strand
GCTGATGATATTAATGGTCATGCTTTTGTATCGCATATAAAGCCATCCCCAGAAAAGTCCGCATATAAGGGCGGCGAGGACCAGCACAAGGTTTCCTGTGGCCAGATGAACAGCAGTGTATAAAACCGTTGCCAGAATAAACCCACTCATCTTGCCAAATTTCATTCCAAGCCTCCTCTGCAGATACCCCCTCCAGAAAAGTTCTTCGCCGGGACCAATGATCAGCAACATCAGCAGGCCTATCCTGATGGGTGCAGCCTCCTGTTTAAAAGAATAAACATTCTTTATTCCTTCTCCTGCCATTTCGAACATCAGCCGGATCAGGATATTACCCACATAGAATACTGCGAATAAGGCAATCGCGGCAGCAATACCTAAAAAAACTTTTTGACCAACTCTCTCCGACAGATCGCGACGGATCTCCTGTCCATTGGCTTTATCCAGCACAAATACGAGTGTCAGAAGAACCAGCAGGTTGCTGCTCATCCAATACCAGAAGTCGAAAGCCCCCACCTGCTTGATCACGAACATAATGACGAAGAGGACAACTGCAAAAAGGGTAACCAACCACAGCTGACTACCCTCATTTTTATTTTTTGATGAAATCATATTAGATCCAGATCCTGATGACTGCTTCGAGCACTAAGGCGATGGTGCAAAGCAAGCCGTACACGAGGTTAAACTGTGCTGTGGCCCCATCTAATGCCACGAAGTCGATGGGGTTTTTAGGTTTTTTCCTCTGAAGTGCTTTCTGCCACAGCCTGAGTGCCATGGGTAAAGAAAGGATCACGATACCGAAAGTAAAGGGCATAAAGGGTACATTCGGAAAAGCAAAGTAAGGGATAAGGATCAATGATAGCACTACGAAGAATGGTCCGAAAATCAGGTATCCGTAATACTGCAATGATGCCCTGTCGCCGAGCATAGACGCAATGGTATAAATATTCCCTTCTCTGTCGGATTTGATGTCGCGCCAGTTGTTGGCATGCAAAATTCCGATCACCAGCATAGACATTGGCAGCGCCCAGATCACAGGGACCCAGGAGAATGTGCCGGTTTGTACAAACCATGCTCCCAATGCACCCAAGGTACCGAAGTTAAGAAATACAGCAAGGTCGCCCAGGGCATGATACTTCAATGCAATTTTCCCGCCCAGGGAATAAAAAATGCCGATAAATATCCCGGGTACGCCGATGATCAACAACCACCAGCTGGTCATATATGCCAGTGCGATTCCCATGAGGGCACCTATAGAAAACAGTATGCTGCTTGCCACCCTGGCTTCTTTAATAGTGATCAAACGCCTGACCACGCCTCCACTTACCGGAGCAGGGACTTTGTCGAGCCCTTTATTGAAGTCGATAATATCATTCAGTACATTGGCACCGGCATGCAGAAACACCATTCCAAAGAAAGCAAGCAGAAAATATCCTACATGGATTGATTCGCCTCCGTAGGCATAGGCCAGTACTGTACCAAATATCACCGGCATGCTTGATGCCGGGAAAGAAAAGGGCCTCAGTGAGATCCACCACTTCTTAAAAAAAGATATCTTTTGTTCTTCTATCATTTCTATTGATTTTTCTGACAACCTAACAATTACACTACAATAAAGTTTAAGGCTGTGCAAATTTACAAAAAATAAATACATTTGCTTCTGATTCAAAACAGGAAGAGACCTATGAACACAACAACACTCTTCATTTGCACAGTGCCGGCCCTGCCAGGGGTAAGCGTCCGCGTTTCTTCCTGATCCGTGAATCATTTCCCCCTTTGACAGCAGCCAACAGGAATCATACCTATCTTCGTACAATTCAAGAAAAAAACGATTGAAACAATTTTTTCACGACATATGGGAGGCCATCAGTGGCACCGAACAGGATTTCACCAGCGGCAAGCTGGGCAGGGCCATTCTTTTACTGTCAGTTCCTATGGTTCTGGAGATGGTAATGGAATCCATCTTTGCCGTAGTCGACATATTTTTTGTATCCAAACTGGGGCCTGACGCAGTAGCCACTGTCGGCATTACCGAATCGCTGATCACGATCGTATATGCCATAGCAGTAGGCCTGAGTATGGCCACTACAGCCCTGGTATCGAGGCGCATAGGAGAAAAAAAGCCTGAAAAAGCTGCCGGTGTGGCCTTTCAGTCTATCATCACCGGCCTTGGTATCTCCTTTATGATAGCCTGGCTTGGATGGTTCTATGCATCAGAGCTGCTTGGGATGATGGGCGTATCTGACCATATCGCTCATGAAATGTCGGGATACACTGCCTGGATGATAGGGGGCAACGCAGTGATCATGCTGCTCTTCATCATCAATGCCGTGTTCAGGAGTGCCGGTGATGCAGCCATCTCCATGCGGGTTCTCATACTTGCAAACAGCCTGAATATCGTACTCGATCCATGCCTCATCTTCGGCTTGGGCCCATTCCCTGAGATGGGAGTGACAGGGGCTGCCATTGCCACCAATATCGGCAGGGGTATCGCGGTAGTTTACCAGCTGTATCTGTTGTTTGGGTGCAAGCATCGCATTAAACTTGGATTGAAAAATATTAGAATTGATTTCAAGGTCATCAGAGAGATACTGCGTATCTCAGCCGGTGGCTTTATGCAAAACCTGATCGCAACCTCCAGCTGGATCGGTTTGATCCGCATCCTGTCTGTTTATGGTAATGAGGTTCTGGCGGGATATACCATTGCCATACGACTTATCATTTTTGCCCTGTTGCCTTCATGGGGCATCAGCAATGCTGCTGCCACCCTGGTAGGCCAAAACCTGGGAGCCAATAAGCCTGAACGGGCCGAAAAAGCGGTCTGGTATACCGGTTTTGTGAACCTCTTCATGCTTGGAAGTATAGGATCCTTTTTCGTGATATGGCCTGAGTTTTTCATGGGCCTCTTCATACAGGAGCCTGTGGTAATATATTTCGGGGCCAACGCCCTGCGCATCGTCAGCTTTGGATTTCTGATGTATGGCTTTGGGATGGTGATCATACAGGCCTTTAACGGGGCCGGTGACACCAACACCCCAACATGGATCAACTTCTTCTGTTTCTGGCTATTGGAGATCCCACTCGCTTATAGCCTGGCCATGGTTATGGGTTTCAGGGAGTATGGTGTTTACTTCGCCATTCTCAGTGCTGAAACCGCCCTGACTATCATCGCGGTGATCCTTTTCAGGCGTGGAAAGTGGAAGTTGAAGAAAGTCTAAATCCATATTAATAAGAGGTCATTTCGAGCGCATGCGAGAAATCTAAAATCAGGAAACCAGATTTCTCCCGTTGGTCGAAATGACTCTCTCTTTTCCCCTTAGTACTTAAGGTTTTTCTTATCTTTATCCCACTAAAACATCTCCTATGAGCAACCGCAGAAACTTCCTTAAAAACACCGCTGCCGGACTGGCAGGCCTTGGTATTGCCCTGCCCGGGATAGCAGGCATTAGCAAAGAGATCGAGAACCATCTGAACAACCCCATCCCCCTGCCGGGACAAAAAAGCGTGATGGGCTTGCGTACCGAGCCTTTAACTACAGTTCGTATTGGATTGATCGGCCTTGGCATGCGAGGCATGGGAGCCGTAAGCCGCCTTTTGAATGTAGAAGGCGTGGAGATCACAGCAGTATGCGACATTATCCCAGAAAGAGTGAAAAAAGCGCAGCAGATCGTGATCGACAAGGGAAGGGCTGAACCGGCAGGCTATGGCGAAAGCGATGAGCACTGGATGAAGATGTGCGAGCGTGATGATGTAGAGCTCATCTATGCCTGCACGCCATGGAGATACCATACCCCCAATGCGGTGTATGCCATGAAGCAGGGCAAGCACGCTGCCGTGGAAGTGCCTGCCGCCATGACACTGGAAGAATGCTGGCTGCTTGTCGACACTGCTGAGCAGACACAACGCCATTGCATGATGCTGGAAAATTGCTGCTATGACTTCTTTGAGCTGGCCACCCTGAATATGGCCAGGAATGGTGTTTTTGGTGACATTATGCATGCTGAATGTGCATATATCCACGACCTGCGCTGGCTAAAATTCGATAAAGAAACCGGTTACCAGGGCATGTGGCGCCTCGACTGGAGCAAGGACCATACCGGCAACCTCTACCCTACCCACGGACTGGGCCCGGTGGCACAGATCATGGGCATTAACAGGGGCGACAGGTTTGAATACCTTTCGAGCATGTCGACAGAACAGGAGGGCATGACGGAATATGCTAAAAACAAGTTTGGTGAAGGATCGTCCGAGGCGATGGAAGAGTACCTGCTTGGTGATATGAATACCACCTTGATCAAGACCAGCAAGGGAAAGACCATCATGGTGCAGCATGATACCACCAGTCCGCGGCCTTACAGCCGCATACACCTTCTCAGTGGCACCAAAGGCATTGCCCAAAAATGGCCTGCACGGAAGATCGCACTGGAACCCGATGCCCACTCATGGCTTGATGAAACAAAATATGATGAACTCATCAACGAATATGAACACCCGTTGGCCAAAAAGGTAGGCGAAAAGGCCAGGGAGGTCGGCGGGCACGGTGGCATGGACTTTATCATGGACTGGCGTTTGATACAATGCCTGCGGGAAGGGCTGCCGATGGATCAGAATGTGTATGATGCTGCAGCCTGGTCATCCGTTGTAGAACTCAGTGAGATCTCCACAAAAGACAAAAGCAATTCTGTGAAAGTACCTGATTTTACGCGGGGCGTGTGGGAAACGACAGAGCCGCTGGGAATCGTTGAGTGAAGATTCCAACCGTAAATAAAATTTGTCATTCTGAGGAGGGCCGCCAAAG
>QMPN01000253.1 GCA_003648575.1 Bacteroidota bacterium | reverse complement strand
TTCTCGAAGAAGATCTCCATCAGGGCCTCATCGCTTGCAGCAAGGTCTTCGATCATTGCTGCCTGCATCTCTTCGGCATTGGCTTTTTCATCTTCAGGAATATCAAGGATCTCGGCTTTTCCACCATCATCGGCGTACTTATACATCTTCATCTTAATGAGGTCGATGAAAGAATTAAAGTCGAGGCCTGCATTTACAGGATACTGAACAACAGTGATCCCTCCGCCAAAACTTGATTTCATCTGAGCGATGGTCTCATCGAAGTTAGAGTTTTCATGCTCCAGGTGGTTAATGGCAAAAATGACAGGTGTGTTATTTTTGTTTGCATGGCGCCAGGTGATCTCTGTGCCAACCTCAACACCATTTTGAGCATTTACAACAACCACGGCAGTGTCAACAACCTTGAGGGTTGAAACAACCTCTCCTACGAAGTCGTCAAAACCGGGAGTGTCGATGATGTTGATCTTGGTATTCTGGTACAGGGTATATAATACTGTTGAGAAAATAGAATTCTGACGTTCAAGTTCGATATCCCTGTAATCGGAAGCAGTATTCTTATCATCAACGGATCCTCTCCTCTTGATCAGGCCCCCTTCGAACAACATACTTTCAACGAGGGTGGTTTTACCGGATTTAGCTCCGCCTAAAATGGCGATATTCTTAATTTCATTCGTTTGATAGGCCTTCATATGGATTCTATTGTCTTTAGTTACTAAATTGCCCGAAATGGCATGCAAAAGTATAAAAATCTGATTAATAATAAAAATAAGCAGTTCAAATAATCAGGGGGACAAGGGAAGTGGTTATCAGGGGCTTAAATGTGTCAGATGGATACGATAAGTTTCATGGCTTTTTCCCATCCTGTTTCATCTAATCTGGCACCGCTAATTTCAATGATCTTGCCGGCAAGAATAGCACCTGTCTTACCACATTTATCAAGGGACCAGCCACGGCTCAGGCCATACAGGAACCCGGCAGCATAAATGTCTCCGGCTCCGTTGGTGTCGACAAGCTCGACGTCAATGGCATCGATGTGGAAAACATCCTCTCCACTTTTTACGAGGGATCCTTCCTTACCGATTTTTACAACTGCTATTCTGCAAAATTCAGCCAGCTCATTCAGGGCTTCAATGGGTTCTTTGCCCGTGAAGGACTTAGACTCTTCCTCATTTGCAAAAACAATGTCGACATATTCTTTCACTATATATCGCAGGAATTCAAGATTATCCTCCACCACGTTGTAGCTTGCAAGATCCAGGGAGATATCCATTCCATTTTCTTTTGCCAGTTTCACCGCCTTTTCAAGAAGTTCATTGTTCTGGACAATATAGCCTTCAATATGAAAAATATCGTGTCCGCTAAAATGATCCGTGTGCAGGTCATCCGCATCCAGCTCAATGGCAGCTCCCAGGTGGGTTGCAAAGGTTCTTTCCCTGTCGGGGCTGATCAATGCAACTGCCCTTCCCGAATGTGTATCGCTTGTTAGCAGCACAGGTTTGATATTACTTTTTTCCAGGTCTTCTTTGAAAATCCGGCCATAATCATCTTTCCCGATTTTCCCGATAAAACTGGTCTCAACTCCCAGTTTGGCTAATCCATAAATAGTATTTGCTGCCGAGCCGCCACTGGCGAAAGAAGAGGGGAGATGCTCGCATGCTTTTCTTATCATGCTTGATTTTTCTATATCCACCAATTGCATGCTTCCTTTGGGAAGGTCAAGTTTTTCGAGCAACTCATCTTCATCAATAAATACAATGATGTCTACGAGTGCATTTCCAAGGCCGATGATCTTTGTCATATTATCTGTTATAATGAAAGTCCAGTCGGCAAAATTAGCATTTTGCTTGGAACAGGGTTGCTAACCTTAATAGGGTTGGCAACCCTATCTTGGAATGGAAGCAATATCCTTAAGTGCTTCGATGGCGGCATCGATATGTGCTTCGGTGTTGAAAGGGCCGATGCTGAGCCTCACGGTACCATGCATGTCGATGGTTCCAATGCCTTCATGTACCAGCGGAGCGCACTGAAGCCCGGTACGGCAGGCAATGTTATAATCTACATCGAGCAGGGTTCCCACATCTCCTGAATCGAATTTATCAATGTTCATGCTCAGTACTGCATTCCTGTTTGCCGGGTCTTCAGCACAGTAGAGTGTAATATTTTCGATATTCTGAACACCGGCTTTAAGCTTTTTCCAAAGTTCCATTTCCTGTGCATGCAGCTTTTCAATGCCATGTTCCAGCACCCACTGAGTTCCTGC
This sequence comes from Bacteroidota bacterium, assembly GCA_003648575.1. The sequence goes on along the minus strand of QMPN01000253.1, from coordinate 2,553 downwards.
GTAGAGGCCTGCCACCCCAACGGTGTTAAGGGTTCCGCATTCCATCCTGTAGGGAAATTCTGTCAGGTGGGTTTTTTGCGCAGAGCGAACACCTGTTCCTCCGAAGCGGGTTCCTTTCACCGGCAGGCTTTCCATAACATAGGAGCCCCCGATACCGGTTGGCCCCAACAGGCATTTATGTCCAGTAAAGACAAGGGCATCAATGCCCATTGCTTTCATGTCAATGGGAATGGCGCCGGCACTCTGGCTGGCATCTACAACAAAATATACTCCGGCTTCTTTACAGATCTTACCCATTGCTGTTACATTCTGTACGGTGCCGATCACATTGGAACTGTGATTCACTATCACCATTTTGGTATTTTTCTTAATGGCCTTTTTTATGTCATCAGGATCAACATAACCATGCTTATCAAAGGGTATATGGGTTACTTCAGCAACACCGTTCAATTGGAGGTGATGCAATGGGCGAAGCACCGAATTATGCTCCAGCATGGTAGTAACAACATGGTCGCCTTTTTCGGCAAGGCCCATGATGATCATATTCAGGGAGTCGCTGGCATTATAGCTGAACGTCAGCCTGTTTGGATCGTCTCCGTTAAAAATGCCTGTCAGCGTTTTACGTGCGTTCTGTATGATCTCTTCAGTTTCTATGGCAGCATCAAAGCCAGAACGTCCCGGGCTCACACCATGTGTACGGTAAAAACTGTCCATGAACTCATATACCGCTTCAGGTTTGGGGAATGAGGTGGCTGAATTGTCAAGATAAATTAAATTGCTCATAATATTTTAATTCTCTTTGATTGGTTCTTTTTCATTTTGAAGGACGATGGCATCGGCAACGATCTCTGCCAGGGTTTTGATCTTCACATTTAGCTTATAGGCCGCATTGGTCTGTATCAGCTGGTCGACACAATTATGGCAGGGGGTTGCCACCACCACTGCACCGGTATTTTTTATTTGTTCAGCTTTGAGCCCGGCGATGCCCATGCGTCTTTCATTATACTCACTCATCGACAGCTGTCCTCCTCCGCCACCGCAACAGAGGTTATCAATACCTTTTGGGGTCATTTCAACAAAGTTCTTTACGCATTTTTTAAGGATGTAACGTTGCTCTTCATAAATACCTCCGCTCCTTGCAAGGTTACATGGATCATGCAGGGTGACGAGTTCCTGATTTTTTTCCGGATCTACTTTAATCCTGCCTTCACGGATATATTCTGCCAGGAGTTCCACAGATGTTTCTACTTCAAAAGAAAATTCCTGTTCGAGGTAATTGGGTGCTTCCCAACGGAAAGAGCGTGTACCATGACCGCATTCGGCCAATATGCATCTTTTTGCTTCAAGACTCTTCATCTCATCCACCATCCGCTGCGCGATAATCTGTCCCTCTTCAAGGTTTCCTGAAAAGTAAGCATAATTGGTTACATCATACATTTTTGTGGACAAGGTCCAACTTTCCCCGGCAGCATAAAATACCTTGGCCATCGCTGAGATCGATAAAGGAAAAAATTTGGGTTCCCTGGGGTTCAGGGTATACATAATGTCTTTTCCCTTTTCATCCAGGGGGATGATGGCATTATCGTCATCTACTTCAAATTGCAGTTCTTCTTCCAACCATTTCAGGGTATCAATAAAATCCTGGGTAGAGATGCCCATATTGTTCCCGGTTTTGATGGCTGCATCAACGGTTTTTTGAAGGGTTTCAGGTACATAGCCCATCTCAGCCAGCATGGCCCTGCCTGTCCTGACAAGGTATTCAATGTCCACCCCAACAGAGCAGTGTTTATTACAGCGCCCGCACATGGTACATGAACCATACAGAAGGTCAACCATTTCTTTGATGGTTGCTTCGTCGAGTTTTTTAGCATTTGTGAGCCAGGGTGCGATCTTTCCCTGGAAGGTATTATATCTGCGGTAAACGGAAGAAACAATGTCGACCTTTTTTGCAGGTACATAGTGCTCGTCGGGGTTCAGGTTGTAGTATACGCAACTTTCGGCACAGAGCCCGCAATGCACACAGGCATTGACATGGGTCAGCAGCTTGCTTCCGACATCCCGTTTCAGCACTTCAAGGCCTTTTCTTATTTTTTCATCAGTGAGCTGCTCCATGTCTTATTTTTTGATGGGTTTAGGGGGCCATACGCCTCTCCATCCATAAAAATATCCAAGATGATAGCGTGCTGCAAAAAAGTATATCGCATGCTTAAGCTTTCCCAGGGGGAAATATAGCAACAGAAGAGAAGTTATGATGAAATATGCAGGAATAGCTTTAAGATCTATCATTGCCAGTGCAGTGAGCAATTGAAAGGCAGTTACCAGGATATTGGAAATATAATCATCCGCATTTGACAATGTGCGAAGCTCATGCTTTGTTACGCGTTTTACGAGGATCCCGATACCGCTCAATACAGCTGCAAGCAGAATTGCCACAGCGCCCCACATCATCCATCCCTGTAACCATATATTGAAAAGGCTGAGAAAAAAAAGGATGATAGCCAGGAAGGTTCCCATATGGTATACGATCCCGGCAATATATGTAGGCAGGTGCAG
>QMPN01000252.1 GCA_003648575.1 Bacteroidota bacterium | reverse complement strand
GTACGCAAGTTCTCCGTACAACTGTAATGCCCCTGAAGCACCTTGCTCAAGTCTTCACTTTCTTCATCGGGAAGGTCTACCTCAGGGTGGACAATGTTATATTTATTGTTGAACAGTGTTGGTTTGCCAAAGATAATGTATTCGACTCCGGGTTTGAACTTTCCATCCAGCCATTTAAAGCCTTTGAACCATATCAGCTCAATAGCTCCGCTCTCGTCGCTGAGGATGGCAGTGAGCCTCTGTGCCCGTGGCTTTCCGATTACCTTAAGGTTGCTGATGGTACCCCGAAGCTGTACATAGGCCAGATCAGAGGTGATCTCAGAGATCTTGTGGATCCTGGACTTATCGATGTATCGGAAAGGATAATACTGAAGAAGGTCGCCGAAGGTATATACACCGATCTCATTTTTCAGCAGTGCGGCTCTCTTTGGGCCTACGCCTTTCAAATATTCAATTGATGTGTCAAGGATGTTTTGCATTGTAAGCTAGCTTACAACAAAGATAAAAAAAAGCCCTTCGCAGCGCGAAGGGCTTTTTTTTTAGAATTCCCAGAGGTCGTGTTCGAACTCAAAGAGTTCATTTTTTATCCTTTCAGATTCATACAGGGCGTCCAGGCCGGTGGCATATTCTGAAATACGCCGGTCGTAAACATTGGACTCCTTATAGATATAGCTGTTAAACATCCTTTTCCAGAAGGCATCGTCATAGGTCAGCCGCATGGCATCATTATGACGGTTATAGATAAGCGCCTGGGACAAGATCTGCCGTGCTTCCGGGAAGTAGATCCAGAACAATGGTTCTGTGACCTCTTCGCCGTCGCGATCTTTGATCATCACAGGGCAAACTCCAATGATCCTGACCATGATCTGTGATCGTTGCTTATCGAAGTACCAGTCTTCCTTGACCCTGATACGCTTCACCTTGGTCGGATCGAATTCGGTAAAGATCACGGTATCGTATTCCTCATAAGGAGGATACGGCCTGTTATAGACCCTGTGAAAAGTGTCTACCTGGCGTGCGATCACCTCCTGGTAAACCAGGGGCACCAAAAACTCATCCGTAGCGGAAATGTCATATGCTGTGATGGAGCCTTCTTTAAGCCCATCCATGAGGATCCGCATAAAACTTCTCCAGTGGTTATGAGGCTCTATGGGATAATAGAAATACTGATTGATCTTTTCACGAAAATCTATCTCGCGCCATAGTCTTTTCTGCCACATAACATCCGCCTGCCTGAGTGGAGGGTATGGTACCGGTTTCATGTTGATGAAGCCGCTTCCATCCTCAAAAAGCCCGTCAACAGGAGGGCTGTCAAGGATCTGGGCATGAACGTTGCCGATACCGAATCCGGTCAGCAGTGCCACGACTCCAAGGATGATAATTAGCTTTTTCATTATAATAGAATTTCTGGTTTTTAATTAATTGTTAAGTTGACAGTATTGAGGGAACGTTTTGATCCGTCAGGGCCCTCTGCCTGGATATTTTCAAAGAAGAATTTCTGGCCCCTTCTTGAATTTCTGATGATATCCTGCATTTCGGATGAAAGCTGGTTTCCGCCGGTCCTTTTAGGTACCCAGTCACCATTGATAATGGTACCCATTCTAAAGCCGGTGACGATAAAGTTGAGGTCAAACTCAAAGTCTTTCATAACAGGGATGATAGCATTGGCTGCCAATAATTCATTCCTGCTGAGGCTACCCTCGGTCATTCCTGCAATCTGAGCTACCGGGTCAGGAACTCTTTTAACCCTGAATTCAAAAGCTCCCATATTCATCATCTGTCCTTCATATTCGGCGCTTGCACCTACAATGGCCTTTGTGGCTTTTTTCGGCATCCTTACGATCCAGTCACCGGGGGCATCCGGGTCGCGGGTGATGGTTCCGATAGAGATTGAAGGCCTGATCATGTTCTTGGCAATGCCGGGAACAGAAATAGATACGGGGTTGTCAACACCACGATAGAATACATTCATCTTTTTCGCTGCAACCGTCAATGATGGCGGGGCAACAATATACTCATGTACAAAATGATGGCGTTCTTTCTCCCCTTCGGGATTGGTGATCTCAATGATACCGGCAAACTTGTGTATGCCTTCGGTATTGGCAATCCATTCCAGTTTCACGATGCCATCCTTTCCTTCCCATTTCTGGGCACGTGAAATGTTGGCATCGGTGATCTCGTTGGCACCCTGGAGAATGTAAACATCGGGATTTGTTTTATCGTCATAAGCGGCAACGAGTACTTCTGCTTCGTATTTACGTCCCTTGATAATATAATTGGTCTTAGGGATGATCTTAGCGGTTACTGCCTCGAACTTGAAGTCGGCGAGGGTAATCTCGCTAAAGAGCTCGGATACCACATGAAGTTCAGCTGTCTGTACCTCTGCGATGATCTTATTCATAATGGTTACTTCAGCTGCCAGGATAGTATGGTAAAAGTGGTGTCTTTCCCAGGTCTGCGATTTACCGTCGGCATTGTAATATTCCTCATCGGTATGCAGTCCGATCTCAACCCTGTGCCTGTATTCTTCAGGGATAAGTTCTCCCATCTTTATCCTGAAATCTCCTATTTTTTGCTTAAAGACTTCAGCCCTGCCCTGGGTGATAAACCAGGTCGTCGACCTGTCGAATTTATCTTTTGTGGGCACGCTTTGAAGGTTGAGGGTTAATTTGTTAACTTTTTTCTGTGGGTCGAGGAGATCAGGCACCACTTCAACCTCGTAAAAGTTTTCAATCACAGAAAGGGAGTCCTCCCTTTCTGAATATTTAACCAGCCCAAACATCTGATTATCAATATATGTGATCAGGTCATTGCTGTATTCCCTGGCAAGTTTTGCTTTATCAAAGTGTTCGCCAACTTTCTCGGGGTTAAGCCTGTACTGCTGTGCAAACTGGTCGTAAACGGTTCCGATCTTGTTATGCATGATCTCGTTGGTGGTGACCACACTTTCGTTCACCACAAGAAATGCATCAAGGATCTGTTTGGAAACGTTCAGAGCCAGCAATGCGGTCAGTACAAGGTACATCATGGCAATCATTTTCTGCCGCGGGGTTTCCTTATATCCAGCCATAGTTGTTCAAGTTTTAAGTTTTGTTTAGCTTAATAGTTTTTTACTGGTTGCATATAATGATGCTATGCATTTTGGCTCATGGCGTTCAACATGTTACCGTATACCTTGTTGAGTGCAGCGACTCTGTCTGTAAGGGTATCAAGTTGCTCCTTATATGCAAGGGTTTTTTCGCTGGATGCACCGAGGTTCTCCAAAAAGGCCTCGTAAGTTTGCTGGAACCTGGCAGATGATTCAGCCTGTTGGTTGGTAGCCTGGAGCTGCAGTTCATATGCAGCATTCAGGGCTTCCAGGTTGCCGGAAATGCGTCTCAGCTCACCAGTATAAGCCTGGCTGTCGCTTGATGTAAAGTCGAGTGCTTTGGCTGACTCAGCCAGTCCTTCAAGCGCACCCGCAGTCGTTTTGTAAGATATATTAAGTTCTGCTGCTGAGGCTGCTGCATTTTTCAAGTTACCAACGTACTCGTTGGTAACAACGCCTGCATCGGTCATGTCTGCGATCTTGGCTGCATTATCACTCATTCTTCGCAAACCGCTACCCAGGCTTTCGATAAGTTCAGGGCCGATCTTGGCGTCAGAGAGCATGTCGTCAAGCTCTGCTGTTGGCCTTTTTTCAGAACCGTCATGATACATGCCGGCAAGTTCCGGGTATACCAGGCTCCAGTCAGGTTCAACGTGAGGAGGTTCAAATGCAGAAAAGAAAAATATAAGTGATTCTGTACCCAAGCCTACAATAAGCATGATATCTGCACCAGCGTAGTGATTGATTTTGAACAAGGCACCTAAGATAACGACAGAGGCACCAAGCCCGTAAAGTTTTGCCATGAAGTTTCTAAAGCCTCTGGTCCGAACAATGTTATTTAAACCCATCTTGATTTGATTTAGTTGTTAGTTAATGTCTTTGATTATGTTTAGAATTGATTAGTTATAAACCCTTGATGCCTTGGCAGGATTGTCATCTTTACTCCTTCCAAGGAATGGCTGCATGGTACGGAAGCCGATATAGGATTTTGAGGTATCCTGAAATTCATAGGCCCTGACCTGTACCTGCAGGTAATATGCAATATCTTTCCATGAACCGCCTTTTACCACTTTTCTTTTCATGGCAGGAGGATCATCTTCTTTGGCATTGTAAGTATAGTTGGGGTTCATATCCCATGTAAAATTGTAGGATACGGGGTCGAAGGCACTGACAGTCCATTCGGCAACATTCCCCGACATATCATACAGTCCCCATTCGTTAGGTGGGTAGTGGCCAACGATCACTGTGCGAAGCCCGCCATCATCAATATAATTACCACGGATTGGCTTAAAGTTAGCCAGGAAACATCCTTTGTCATTCCTGGTATATGGGCCACCCCACGGATATGGGCTGTTTTCGTAACCACCCCTGGCTGCCCATTCCCACTCAGTTTCTGTGGGGAGACGCCATTCAGCTACGCCCGTTTCATCTCTTTCCGCGCGCAGGTAAGCATTTCTCTTCTCTGTCCGCCAGACGCAAAAAGCCTTGGCTTGAAGCCAGTTCACACCAACAACCGGATAATGGTCGAAAGCAGGATGCCAGAAATATTTTTCCGCCATCGGATCATTAAAGGAGTAAGTATAATCGTGGATCCAGCAGAGTGTATCGGGATATACATTAATAATTTCTTTTCGAACATATACTGAACGGTCTCTCATACCCTGTGGACGATTGGCAAAACCGGCATTTTCATAGTTGCCGTCTTCCGACCAGTCTTTCTTGGCAGC
>QMPN01000251.1 GCA_003648575.1 Bacteroidota bacterium | reverse complement strand
TTCAGATGCACTAAAGCTTGAATTAAAACTCGAAGGTGTACTAGAAGCCACCTCGGTATAAGTTGAGCTTGAGGTGGTTACCCAATCAGTATGGAAAGCCCATACTTTAACTCTATCTAGTGACCAATACGTATCATCATCGGTATCATAACAGAAATAGTTTGGGGTTCCAACAGACGGGAAAGAACCATCACAATCTGAAGGAAGCGTTGAATAAGGATCAGATGTTAAAGTTCCATTTGAAAAGAGTATCATTCGTGCACTATTACCAGCCAACATTTCACTTCTTTCCAGTACTGCTGCATATGTACCATTATAACTTCCGCCGCTGACTGTAAACCTGTTTGCTGCCAAATAATAGCCGTCAGGCCAAATCCCAAGTTTTGGATAATCAGGCATATCGGTAAACTCGAAAGCATATCGATAATAAGTCCCTGTGGGGTCAGGGGTTGTAGATATAGCTATCAATTCCCATTGCGTGTTGTCACTCGTGTTTACTGCAAATTGTGAAACAAGCCATCTGTCAGCTTGTTGGTCATATAGTACAATTGGGTCTCCGTCATTAGTTCCGGTCCATGAACCGTTAAATCCATTCCAAAAAGCAGAACTGTTTGTTGGCCCCCAGATTGAATTCCCATTCTTATCAAAAATTTCCGTTACATTATTCACCATTTGCACATAATGGTTCGGCCCAACATCTCCCTGTGTATCAGGGGGTGCAACTCCTGATGTATTATCTCCATTATTTGCACCGTCGAAATTCTGAAGTAGCCCTCGTGAGCTTCCTCCCTTTGTTCCCTGTTCTTTCTGCCAAACAGGGTCATTAACAGGCCCAACAGGCCCATTTCCGGTTACATATCTAAATCCGTTTTTTACAATGCCGTCTTTCCATCCCCTATAATCATTATCCTTAATTGGTTTCATCTCCCTCAGCGGCTTAGAAATATCAAAATACTTAGCTGTTTGAACTTCCATCGTCTGTCCGACCGGCCGCAGGGTTCCCTGCCCTACTTCCTTCTGACTCTCCGTATTCTTTAATTTAACTTCTTTTAAAGGTTGTTGCGTAATTCCAAAAAAAGGAATTAAACCTACAATTGTAAGGAGTAAAAACTTCTTCATCTTCTGCTTGTTTTTAGGTTTATTATTTAACTGGTAATATCTGTCTCCGGGACCACAAGCTTTATCACTTGGCACCTTAAAGACAGATATTAACCTTTCATTTATAACTATTTCATTAATTATTCTTCATTATTTCAATTTGATCAGCCTAGCTGCGTTATAATATTTGTCTGATATAATACGTATGTAATAAACTCCCTGATCCAATCCAACCAGATTGAACTTACCTGTGATTGATCCGTTAATTACATCATATTTTTCAACTCTTATAACTCCACCTACCATATTAATCAAGCTAATATCTGCATATTCGCTATTTAAATTATCTATAGTAAATCTTACGTATTCATTAGCAGGATTCGGCATAATTTTAAATTCCACATTTGGTGCTGTATTGAATTGCACAGAAGTACATGTTTCAATTGCAAGTATCATCTCATCTGTTACTTCTAAATCACATGCTCCGATACCAAAACTCGTTAGTAATAATCTTACTCCACCGTTGAGAATATCATTTGAGCCAGGAGTATAGACCGGATCTAACACTATAGGATCACTAAATATACCGTCACCTGTTGTCGTCCAAAGAATGGATTCCTCATTTTCAGCATACCCTGACAACTGGTAAGTTTCGTAATCACAAATTACATCATCATCTCCGGCATCAGCATATGGCATTGGAGAAATTAATACATCCAAATTATCAGTTACCATATCACATGCTAATGAATAAACATTTAAGGTCAATGTTACTTGTCCGGAAGTTATATCGTTATCCCCGGGATAATAAATTGCCGAGAGAGAATTTATATCATCAAAATATCCATCTCCGGAACTAATCCACTCAATCAAAGAATAATTTAATGCTGAAGCATTTAATTGAGCATAGTTATTTTCACATATCGGAATATCATTACCTGCACTTGCAATAGCTTCAGGATATATTGTTAATGTCATTTCTGAAATTGCTTCACCACAAACACCTCCACCTGCTGAAGTTACTGTTAAGGTCAATATAATTTCGCCTACTTCACCTGTTCCTGGTGTGTATGTTGGAGTAAGTGTTGTTTCACCTGATAATATACCGGACCCATTTGTTGTCCATAAAAGTGTACTATTGTTACTTGCTGTTGCTCCGCTTACCGTATATGATTCACTAATACAAGTGGATCCATCCACACCGGCATAAGCACTTGCTCCCGGAATTATTTCAAGCATCATAGAAGATGTAGCTTCTCCGCACATTCCACCACTACCGGAACTCACAGTTAATGTAAGAGTAACAGTACCATTTTCATCAGTACCCGGTATATAAGTTGGAAATAAGGTAGTTTCTTCTGTTAATGTACCAACTCCATTTGAAGTCCATAGATATGTACTAATCGCACTGGCTGAAGCTCCTGTAACCGTGAATGGATCTCCCTGACATGTAATATCATCTTCTCCTGCGTCAGCATACGGAGCAGGATAGATATACAATGTCATTGTTGACGATGTTGATCCACACGTACCACCTCCTGAAGTAACGGTCAATGTTAAATAAATCTCACCGTATTCTCCAGCAGCAGGTGTATAGGTTGGTTCCAACGTATTGATATCAACTAATACTCCATTTCCGGTTGTGGCCCATTCAATTGTACTATTATCACTTGCTGATGCACCTGATACAGTATATGAACTATTTTCACAGGTTTCTCCATCCGGGCCTGCATCTGCCACAGCACCAGGCATAATTGTCAATATCATTGATGAAACATCTGTTCCGCACATTCCATTGCCCCCAGAAGTAACTGTTAAAGTAAGGGTTACGTCTCCTGTTTCTTCACTATCCGGAGTATATGTTGGGGATAAAGTGGTTTCGTCATACAGAGTTCCATAGCCATTCGATGTCCACAATAAAGTACTGTTATTACTTGCGGTTGCACCATTAACGGTATATGCATTTCCCTGGCATGTAATATCATCAGATCCGGCATAAGCAAAGGCTGAAGGAATAATATCAATCATCATTTCTGAAGTAGCTGTTCCGCACATTCCGCCACCTGAACTTACATCCAGTGTAAGTGTTACGTCTCCTGTTTCTCCATTTGCAGGAGTATAGGTTGGTGTTAAAGTTGTAGTATTTGATAATACTCCTGAACCATCGGTTGACCATAAAATAGTGCTGTTAGTACTAGCTGTTGCACCCGTCACTGTATAAGGGGTTTCTTCACAAGTCTCTACATCCGGTCCGGCATCAGCAGAAGCACTTTGCAAGATATTGAGGATCATTGATGATGATGCGCTTCCACACATGCCACCGTTTCCTGAAATAACAGTTAAAGTCAATGTTATTTCACCTTCTTCATTTACACCTGGTTCATAGGTTGGCGTTAAGGTTGAAGCATCTATTAAAACTCCTGAGCCGTTTGTCGTCCAAAGGACAGTACTATTTGAGCTTGATGAAGCTCCGCTAATGGTGTACGAATCGCTCTGACATATCTCTGCATCATCACCTGCATCGGCAAATGGCAATGGAAGTATCTCCAGATCCATTGTTGAAGTTGCAGAACCGCAATATCCACCACCTCCAGATGTTACAGTCATTATCATAGTAATTAAACCTGTTTCTCCGTTAGCAGGATTGTATGTTGGCGAAATAGATGTCGCATTTGTTATTGTTCCACTACCATTTGTAGTCCATAAAATGGTACTGTTAGCACTTGCAGAAGCATCAGTAATTGTAAATGCTGAATTTTCACAAGTAAGTTCATCTTGTCCGGCATTAGCAACAGCTCCCGGTAATATTTCCAAATTCATGGTAGAAACTGCATCTCCGCATAAACCACCATTGCCTGAAGTAACCGTAAGAGTGAGAGAAATATCTCCGGTTTCTCCATCAGCAGGAATATATGTTGGTGATAATGTAATTTCATTAATTAAAGATCCGCTACCGTTTGTAGTCCACAAATATGTACTGTTGCCACTTGCCATTGCACCACTTACCGTGTAGGAATCTCCCTGACAGCTAATATCATCACCTCCAGCAAATGCCATGGGGTTTGGCAATATTTCCAGAATCATCGATGAACCTGCACTTCCACACATTCCACCACCCTCAGAAGCAACTGTTAGAATTAAGGTTATGTTACCGGTTTCACCATCAGACGGATTATATGTAGGAGTTAGGGTTGTCTCATCAATTATGGTTCCTATTCCATTTGTTGTCCATAACAAAGAACTATAATTTGTAGCAGAAGCATCGGTCACCGTATATGCTGAACCTTCACATGTAGAAGCGTCTGAGCCGGCATCTGCTGTGGCGCCACCGATTATATCTAAAGTCATACTTGATACGACATTACTACAATCTCCCTGTCCCTGAACTGTTAAGGTTAAAATAACGTCTCCTGTTTCTCCATTACCGGGTGTATAAGTCGGACTTATAGTTGTTGCTCCGCTTAAACTTCCTGTACCGTTTTCTGTCCATAAGATTGATGACCCATTAGCTGAACTGGCTCCATTTACAGTATAGGAAACTCCTGCACAGGTATTATCATCTGAACCAGCATCGGCTGTGGGTTCAGCAAATACCTCCAATTCCATGGTTGATACAGCATCGCCACATGTACCCTGGCCTGAAGCTGTTAAGGTTAAGGTTACTATACCCGTTTCATTAGTTGCAGGTTCATAAGTCGGGCTTAAGCTTGTTGCTCCAGTTATGTTTCCTGTTCCATTGG
>QMPN01000250.1 GCA_003648575.1 Bacteroidota bacterium | reverse complement strand
TGGGCACATATGCTGGGCCACGGCTCAGATGGTGTAATGCGCATGCCCAGCAGCACAGAATACGGCTACAGCGTCCGCTGCCTCAAGGATGATTAACACCCGCGCACCCGTCCCCCGAACCGCGCACCGCTAATGCTGATCAAACTGATCATAAAAGGGGTTTCCGTTGAAATAATAGATCACCTGGTTTGTGCATGTATCCTCTCCAATATAATCGATATACCCACTTTGTACATCCAGGCCGGGGGTGCTGATATACGTCCTTCCTGTACGTATCCAGCGGCAGCTGAAATAGTCTCCTAAAACTTCGTCTGTGATAGCGGCAAATTCCACACCATAGAGGTCGCTACCACTTGAGGAGCCAGCGATCTCAAATACATCATCTTCGTAATTGCCAGGCGTTACAGCGCCCTCGACCCAGGTAAATACCTTGGCTGAAGACCATTTGTAGCTTCCATGGGAAACCGTATCGTAAAAGGTAAGTGTAGCTGAGGCGATATCATGCTCATAGGTTTGCAAGCCCGTGCTTATACCGGCATTGGAAATGCTATTATCGCCATCAAGCTTCAGATCGTCCACCACATAGTTGGAAAAGCTCAGCGTGGCAATGGCACCCTCTTCCGAGAAATTTTTATCCAGCGTAGCTGTGATCACCCCTTTTCTGACCTTACCATCCGGACAGGAAGTATAATAAGGGAGGTAATCGATCACATATACAATTCCATTGGTGTCCTGGTAGGTGCATTCAGCACCAAATATCTGGTTGCTTCCCGTGGTCTTCAGCAAAGAGTCGCTAACTACCATAAAAAAGATGTTAAATACCTGCGAATAGGCCCTTTCGGCTATCACCTGGTTGTTGGCAACATTCAGGCTGGGGTTATAATTGGTTTCTATGCTGCCCTTTTTGCAGGAGATTATCGCAAAAAATGCGATCATTGAGAGCAGTAGTATATTGAAGAGAATTTTCCTCATAAAGATCACTTTCGTGTATAAGTCTGAAACGAGAAAGGCAGTGAATTATTTTCTTCATCGATATGATCTTCCTGCTCGATCAGTTCCCATTCATCAGACCTGATCTCGGGAAAAAAGGTGTCTGCTTCGTAGCTCCTGCCCACTTTTGTCAGGTAGAGCTTATCGGCCAGCGGAAGAAATTGCGTGTAAATGGAACCTCCGCCTATGATGAAGCATTCTTCGTCATCGCCGCATTTCGATATAGCATCCTCTATGGAAAATGCCATGATACATCCCTCATAATTATCGGCCGGATCATCGGTGATCACGATGCTGGTCCTGTTTGGCAATGGCCTCACCGGCAGCGAGAGGAAGGTGTTCTTTCCCATGACAATCTTATGCCCCGAGGTGATCTTCTTAAAACGCTTCAGGTCATCGGAGATATGCCAGAGCAGGTCATTATCCTTCCCTATGGCATTTTTTTCGGCTATGGCTACTATGATGGATATGGACATGTGGGTTGTTTATTGCAAAATTAAATAAAATTGTTGAAGGGGGCAGGTTACCAAACAAATCAAGTCATTTCGAGCAAAGCGAGAAATCTGTGGTTTCCAATAGATAGATTTCTCCTTCCACGATGTTCCAGTCGAAATGACTCTAGAGGGGTTTCTGACTTCTACTAAGTCTTCTGCTTCTTTTTCTTCGCTGCCGGAAACAGCACATTGTTCAGGATGAGCCTGTAGCCGGTTGAATTGGGGTGCAGTTTGAGTTCTGTGGGCGGGTCGCCGACGAGGTGCTGGTAGTCTTCAGGGTCGTGACCGCTGTAGAAGGTCCAGGTGCCGTTACCGAATTCGCCGTGTATATAGCGTGCTTCATGCAGGGCCTTGTTCTCACCCAGGATAAGTACTTCCGGCTTGACAAATTCCATATTATATCCTGTCGTTTGTCCCATGAAGCCACGTACCACAGGCTCATGGTTCTGACAGAGCATGGTGGGCACGGGATCCCACTTGGCCGAAAAGTCGAAAAGGGTAAAGAAATCATTTTCCTTGCGTATGCTACGAACGTGATCCTGGGTAGCATCGATACTGGATATCTCGTATTCGTGCGGACTGGTCTTCAGTGTGAAGCCGGTAAAGGCAAAGCACTGTGAATAGTCGAGGCGTTGCTGGGCATCAACATCCATGGGATCGCCATCGTACATCACATCGCATATGTCGACGCCGTCGGCAGCCAGAGCCACGTCATAGCTGTCGGTGGCAGAGCACATGGCAAAGAGGTATCCGCCCCCGGCCACATATTCCCTGATCTTTTTTGCTACAGCCAGCTTACATTGTGAAACCTTGTCGAAGCCCAGCTCATTTGCCGTGGCTTCCGCTGCGCGCTGGTTTTCCCTGTACCATTCAAAATCTTTATAGCGGGCCCAGAATTTTCCGTACTGACCGGTGAAATCTTCATGGTGCAGGTGCAGCCAGTCGTACATGGGCAGCATGCCATTCATCACCTCATGGTCGTAGATTACATCGTAAGGGATCTCGGCATAGGTCAGCACCAGGGTCACGGCATCGTCCCAGGGCTGCTTGTTCTTGGGTGAGTACACAGCAATCTTTGGCGGGATATGAAGCTTCACCTCATCCATGTTCACCTCCGCCCGTGCGATCTCCTGCAGTATAGCTGAGGCCTGCACATCGGCGATCACCTGGTAGGTCACGCCCCTGATGATGCATTCATTCTCTATCAGCTCATGGTGGCCACACATGAAGCTACCTCCGCGATAGTTCAGCAGCCAGCTCATCTCCACCTCCTGCTCCAACGCCCAATAGGATACACCATAGGCCTTCAGGTGGTCGCGCTGCGTATCGTCCATAGGAATGAGGATGTATGCTGCATGCGATGATTGCGTGCATATAAGCAGTACCATTATTAATATATATCGTCTTAGCATTCTAATCCTCATAAATTCCAAGCTCCAAATTCTAAACAAATTCCAAATTTCAAATTCAAAATTAATCCTACACCCAACACTCAAAATTATTTAATCCCCGTCCCGCGTACCTCGCTCCTATACAATATTAAACAAACGATAGCTGGTTTAGTTTTAGTCTTTTGAATCTAATTGTTCATACACCGAATTTCGGCTCACAAACTCCGGTGCGATGGCTTTCATCTTTTTCACGATGGAGAATCCGTCGAGGCTGTTGTCGAAGGAGATCAGATCTTTCACCTGCCTGGTGACGGTATCGAGGTCGAACTCACGCTCTTTGGCAATCATGATCTGGGGGTGGTGGGTGGGTATTGTATTTTCTTCGTCGTTGAGCAATTCTTCGTATAATTTTTCCCCGGGGCGGAGGCCGGTGAACTTGATCTGTATGTCGCTGCCAATGGTCAGCCCCGACAACATGATCATCTTTTTGGCCAGGTCGACGATCTTGATTGATTTTCCCATATCGAATATATATATCTCCCCTCCTTTTCCCATGGCGCCGGCTTCGAGCACCAGCTGGCATGCTTCCGGTATGGTCATGAAGTACCTAGTGATCTCGGGATGGGTCACGGTAACGGGTCCACCCTTGCTGATCTGATCCCTGAACAGTGGTATCACTGAGCCGTTGGAGCCCAGCACATTTCCAAAGCGTGTGGTGATAAAACGGGTGCCATTCTTGCTGTTCATGGCCTGGGTATACATCTCGGCAATGCGTTTGGATCCACCCATCACGCTGGTAGGCTTCACAGCCTTATCCGTGGAAATCATGATAAACTTCTCGATCTTGTTCTTCACCGCCAGGTTGGCCAGCAGCATGGTCCCGTACACATTGGTACGCACGGCCTCGGAAGGGTTGGACTCCATCATGGGCACATGCTTGTATGCAGCGGCATGGTACACCAGTTGCGGCTTGTATTCGGCAAAGATGTGCTCCATGCGTTCCTCATCGCAGATGTCCGCCACGACGATCTCAATATCTTTTGTTCCAAACTCTTCGGCACACTCCAGCTCCAGGTGAAAGAGCGGGCTTTCGGCCTGGTCGAGCAGTATCAGCTTGTTGATGCCATAGCCGGCCACTTGCCGTACGATCTCACTTCCGATGGAACCACTGGCCCCAGTGATAAGCACATTTCTTCCGGCCAGCTCTTTGCTTACCTGCTCCTTATCAAGCTGTATCACATCCCTGCCCAGCAGGTCTTCGATCTTCACCTGCCGGATCTGTTTAAAGCTCAATTCACCATTGATCCACTGCGATACCGGAGGTACATTCAGCACCTTGGTATTATGCTCGAGGCATGTCTCTATAACCTCCTGTTTCTTCGCCTGCAGTATGCCCTGCGGGGAGATGATGACTTGAGCCCCGGGCCACTTTTCAAGCAGGGTAGCTAGTTTTTTTGTTGAATAGATGTTCGCCCCTTCCATCTTCTTGCCCACCTTGGATGGCAGGTCGTCGACAAAGGCCACCACCCTGTAGTTACTGGAGGCATCCTTGTCGAGGGTACGCTTGGCGATCAACCCCGATTCACCGGCACCAAAAATAATGATCTCGGAACGCTCACCCGAGGAATGGGCCATCTCCATATAGGCCACCTTCACCACCATACGAAAAGAGGTGAGTATCAGCACCGTAGTGATAAAATCGATGATAATAATGGAGAAAGGAATGAAGAAGAGACCGGTGATGGCATAATAGGTGATCAGGTTGGTCAGCACAAAGACCAGGCTACCGCCGAACACCACCAAAAATATGCGGATAACATCTTCAGTGCTGGTATATTTTATGATGCCCACATAGGTGCGCCCGATGAGGAAGCTAAGCAGCCGCACAAGCACAATATATCCCAAAACCTGCGGAAACACATCCATCTCCACCTCTGGTATGGCAAAGTTAAAGCGCAGCAGGTAGGCGAGCACCAC
>QMPN01000249.1 GCA_003648575.1 Bacteroidota bacterium | reverse complement strand
GTTACCAATCATCGGATATACACAGTCATCAAATACATGTGCGATGTTTGTATTCAAATCCATAAATTCACCCCAGCTGCCATTTTCATAGCCTCTTGCCCAGATATGCCTGTAGTTTTGTGGTTCACTACCGCCTGTATAAACAAATGTTTCGGTGACGGAGGAGAAGATCAAAAATCGTCGTCCCTGATCATCAACATGAATGGCAGGCCAGGTTGAAATACCTGTACAACGTAATGGAAGGATACCTTCAAACTCTATAGTTCCTGATCCATCAACATCCTGAATCTCGCCAATATAATTCACACCTTCAATGAGTTCTGAATTTGCTTGTCCGGCTTTTGGCGGAGCAAGTGCATTAAGGTCATTAGAAAATGGCTCCATCTCGTCATTCCAATAAACTATACCTTCCCAATCCGGGTGGTAAGGGTAAGTAACTGCGCCGGTAGCTTCAGAGTTTTGATACCTGGTAATAGCGAATACAACATGTACATGTCCGTCGTTGTCAATTGCCATATGACCGGAGCGGTCAGGACAAAAAACTGTATCAATAAATTGTACAGCAGGGTCATAAAATGGAATAGGATGTTCCCATACTACAACACGTTCCCAGGTCTCGCCATTGTCATGTGAGATCATGTAGAACAAGTCTGCAGTTATATTACTATATACGAGACCTATGTGTGGTCCGTTTGAAGCCAGGGCATAACAATCATGTACGACTTCGCGGTAGTTTTCCTCTCCCATTTCAGGAAGAACTACATTATGGGGATCCCAGGTTTCACCACCGTCATCAGAACGGGAATAAACAACAGCTTCTATTTGTCCTGCATACTCAGCATTTGTTGGGGAAAACAGATGGGTATATTCATTGTTTACGCCGGAGGCGACCATCCTGGGCCATGTAAGACTGGACTCAATACCTGCGGGTCCGAGAAAGTTCCACTGTGTCCACTCACCGGTTCCTTTAACTTCACGCTTAATGAATTCCAATCCATCTGAACCATTATGGGCTACACCCATTTCGCCATCGCCCCAACTGGAAATATTCGGCCATCCTGTACGTGTATTTTCAATTCTCATGGTTGGTGCCGGGCCCCAGGCAGTACCATCATAGTAGTTGTATCCTGTGCCTCTCTCGGGGAACTGTGAGGCCGCTGTTCCGTAGATCCATACTGCAGACATTGTACCATCCTCAAATCTCCAGAAACGATTGCCATCGTTATAATTTGAAAACAAGTCATACCAGGTAGTCCCTAAATCGGCTTCAACAGGGTCCAGAAGGCCAGACCCTTTAACCATGTTCACCGGGTTGTTGAAATTGGTGGCATCATCAGTAGCATAGTTGATTCTGCCATCGTCCATTTTTAAAGTCTTGTACTTATCAATGGACGTGGTACTCTGGCTATACCCTAGCATTCCAATGCAAAGAACAAGGCTAATAAGTAATAATTTCTTCATAGTGAAAAAGTTTTAGTTAAACATTAATTAGGCTTTGTCCGACAATATACAAAATTCAAAGACAAAAAAAAAATTTTGAAATAAAAAAACCCCCGCTTAACAGCGAGGGTTAGAAATATTGTGATTGAATTTTTTATTCAACAATCATCTTCCTGGTTACCTGGCTTGTGCCGGCAGTTACGGTATAGAAATAGATACCGGCCTGCAGCATATCTGCCTCAATGGTAAAGGTATGTGTTTGTGCAGAAACCTGTCCTCTGTTGATCTCGATAACTTTCTGGCCTGTCATGTTGGTTACAACGAGTGAAAGATTAGCAGCTTTTTCGAGGTTTACATTTACAGTAGTTGTTCCTGTGAATGGGTTGGGGAAGTTTTGTGATACGTGTGAATCGTCGATCAGTTCCGCTTCTTCAACACCAATACCGGTCCATGAAGGAGTCAGCTCAACTTTAGGCAGCATGCCATAAGTCCAGCGGTTTTCCTGATAAGCGTGCTCATCATCGAGTGCAATACCCGGTGTGATGTCAGCCTGGTAGATGTAGTGAATGTTTTCATCTGATGTGCTGGCTATAACAGGGAATACACATTCGTCGAAGATGTGCTGGATGTCTGAAGTAAGATCCAGGAACTCACCCCATGTTTCTGTTCCGTTGTCAAAACCCCTGGCCCAAACGTGCTTGTAGTTATATGTATCGGTGAAATATGTTTCTGTTGTTGAAGAAAAGATAATATATCTGTAACCGAACTCATCAACAGTGATGCTGGGCATACCTGAAGGTCCGATCTGACGATAGCTCATAATATCATCAACGGAGGTTCCAACGAGGGTAATCTCACCGTCGCCGTCAACATCCTGCATATAGCCAATGTAGTTAACATCCTCGATCATTTCTGAATCTGGATAACCATATTGTGGGGAGGCAAGAGCATTAAGGTCGTTTGAGAACGGTTCCATCATATCGTTCCAGTAACCAACACCATCAACAAATGGATAAAAGTTGTATGAAGTTCCAACTTCCCAGTGAGCCACCCTGCTCATACCAAATACCACATGTGCATGCCCTTGAGCATCGATGGTCATATGTGCGGAGTTGTCAACCGTAAAGAAAGTATCAGCAATGGTTACATTCCAGTCGAAGAAAGGATAAGGGTGCTCCCAAACCATGTTGTGCTCCCATGTCTCACCATTGTCATCCGACCTCATGTAAAAAAGGTCCATCCATGCACTACCGATCAGGATACAAACAGTGTTACCCTGTGCAGCTAATGTATAATCATCAGCTCCAATTTCGAAATAATAGTCGGCACCTGTACCTTCGATAATGACATTCTGGGGATCCCAGGTTTCGCCACCATCAACTGAGCGCGAATAAAGGAGAGCGGTTGCCTGTCCCATATATTCAACGTAAGAGTTGCTGATCATGTGGATCACTTCGTTGTTTTCACCTGAAGTGATGATCCTTGGCCATGTAAGGTCGTTTTCAATACCGGCAGGTCCGAGGAAGTTAGCTTGTGACCACTCACCGGTACCTTTAGCGTCACGTTTTGAGATCTCGAGTCCGGCTGAACCATTATGGGCAACGTTGATCTCTCCACCGGCACCCCATGCAGAAATTGCCGGCCATCCGCAACGTGTATCTTCAATACGTACGGTTGGAGCAGGGCCCCATTCGGTTCCATTGTAAAAGTTGTAACCGGTACCCCTCTCAGGGAATGCGGTTGCTTCAGTACCGAAGATCCATACACCGGCCATGGTAGCATCTTCCCACCTGTAGAAACGGTTTCCTATGAAACTGTTTGAGAACAGATCGTAATAGGTAGTACCGATCACCTGCTCTGTAGGAGCATAAGCGTCTGTACTTTTGACCATGCTTACCGGATTATTAAAGTTGGTAGCATCATCGGTACCCTTGATAAAGGTACCCTCAGCAGTAACCTTAAACATTTCTTTTGACACGGTGGGGAAGTTCTGACTGAAACCCATGACACCAATGCCTAGAACAAGACAAAATAGTAAAAGCTTTTTCATTGTTAAAAGAATTTTAGTTAAACAAATATTAGGCTGATTTTAAATAGATATTCTGATTAAATCGCTATTAAGGTTGCGAAGATAATTAAATTGTAATACATCACTATAAAACAGACATAAAAAATAAGCCACGGTTGCACGTGGCTCATAAAAAACATTTAATACTATCCATGTCAATCAAAAAGCACCTTTCCCCTTTTTCCTTTTTCCTTATTCCTTATTCACTCCTCTTTCCCCGCTCCCATCTCAATATAACCGGAACGTTTGTCATTTTTTGTTTCGTCGAAAAGCTTGCGCATAGTTTCATGGCGCATTGCAAAACGGCCACCAACAGCCTCATGCAGTGCACGCATCTTTGTATTGAAATCTCCAACCCACGACATTTCAATGGTATCGTAATGCGGTTTGGTTTTCATAACATTATCCATACTCTTAAAGATGGCGGATTCAATGCCATGGCGCTGATATGGTGGAGTAACGCCCATTACCGTGATCCTTGTGCGTGTCATGGTCTTGTTCCATTTATAGTAAAGAAAGCGCAATTTGTTCCAAAGATGCATCTTGCCATTGAGTTTCTTAAGTATCTGGTTCACATCAGGCAGCATCACCAGAAATGCAATGGGCTCATCGTTATGATATGCAAACCATATGAACTTTTCTTCAAGAATGGCCTTTGCTTTCTTCAGGGAATCGAGTGCAACCTTTTTTTCAAGTGGCTGAAAATGCTCATGATAAACCCATGCCTTATCGTATACAGTGATCAGGTCGGAGATATATTTTTCGGCATTCTTATACTCAAAATGTTTGATTTGATATTCCTTACGGCTCATTATCCTGTCGGCGATCTTCCAAAAGCGCTCCGGCATTGGGTTCCTCAGGTTCAGATGATTCGACACCTGTTCATAGTAAGTGGAAAAGCCATAAGCTTCAAATTGATCTTTATAATAAGGGAAATTATAATTCATACCATAGCAGGGCTGAATAAACCCTTCAACGAGCAATCCCCAGAAATTATCGTTCTCGCTGAAGTTGATCGGCCCGTCCATGGCTTCAGCCCCCCTCTCCTTAAGCCAGTCCTTACATGCATCAAAAAGTAATAAGGAAGCTTCAGCATCATCAATACATTCATAGAAACCCATGCCACCTGTGACCTGATCAAAATTTTTGGATTTCTTCTCATCCAGAAAAGCAGCAACGCGTCCGATTAACTCGCCACTGCCACTTACCAACACCCAGCGAATGGCATCGCCATGCCTGTAAAAAGGGTTTTTGTCGCGATTGAAAATAGATTTTATATTCTTGTCGAGCGGACAAACCCAATTATCATCATTCTTATACAATTTCCTTGCTACATCCAGAAATTGCTTTGCCGTTTTTTTATTGCTTACTTCGATCAGT
>QMPN01000248.1 GCA_003648575.1 Bacteroidota bacterium | reverse complement strand
CGCACCTGTATAGAGGCCATGGCTGCAAGCCTTGGACATACACAGTCACTGCATACCAATGCATTGGATGAGGCTATTGCATTGCCAACTGATTTTTCCGCCAGGATAGCAAGGAATACACAAATTTATATTCAAGAGGAGACAAATATCACCCGCAGCGTGGATCCATGGGCGGGATCATATTATGTAGAAAGCCTGACCAATGATATTGCTGCCCGTGCATGGGAACATATCGAAGAGATCGAGAAGCTGGGTGGCATGGCCAAAGCCATAGAGACCGGCATACCGAAGATGCGCATTGAAGAGGCATCTGCACGTAAACAGGCACGTATCGATTCCCACAAAGATACCATCGTGGGTGTGAACAAATACCGCCTTGATAAAGAAGAGCCCATCGAAACCCTGGAGGTAGATAATACTGCCGTTAGGGACGCACAGATAAAACGGCTGAAGGAGCTGAAGGATGAAAGGGATGAAACCGCTGTTCAGGCATCGCTGGAAGCCATTACCCTGGCTTGTAAAAGCGGCAAAGGTAACCTGCTGGAATTGGCTGTGGATGCAGCACAGAAACGAGCCAGTCTGGGTGAGATATCCTATGCCTGTGAAAAAGTGTATGGACGTTATAAAGCAGTTATACGTTCAATTTCCGGTGTTTACTCTTCAGAATCTATGGGTGATGCAAGTTTCATGAAGGCTTGCGAACTGGCCGATAATTTTGCTGAACTGGAGGGCCGCCGCCCAAGGATCATGGTAGCCAAGATGGGACAGGATGGCCATGACCGCGGTGAAAAGGTCGTTGCCACAGGATTTGCCGATATCGGCTTCGACGTAGATGTAGGCCCATTGTTCCAGACTCCGGTAGAAACCGCCAGACAGTCAGTTGAAAATGATGTCCACATCGTGGGCGTTTCCAGTCTCGCGGCAGGTCATAAAACACTGGTACCACAACTGATCGAAGAATTGAAGAAGCAGGGCAGGGAAGATATTATGGTCATTGTCGGAGGTGTGATCCCTCCACAAGATTATGATTTTCTCTATAAAGCAGGCACAGTAGCCATCTTCGGGCCGGGGACGGTTATTTCTGATGCCGGAATTAAGCTTCTCGAGATCCTCATTGCCAGCAGGAAACAATAACTTAACATCATCCTTGTATTTCACATTGTAAATTGTTTTTAACTTTACGATATGAAATTGCCACCCATGTTTACGCTTTCCGGACAGATCGTTGACATTGTCAACAAACGTATTTTCCCGGGTAGTATACTGGTGAAAAATGGGAAAATAGAAGCTATAACTGAGACTGAGGTCGAAGAAAAAGCTTATATCCTTCCGGGCTTCATCGATGCACATATTCATATCGAGAGTTCCATGCTCATCCCCAGCGAATTTGCCAGGCTGGCTGTAACGCACGGCACAGTGGCCACGGTTTCTGATCCTCACGAGATAGCGAATGTGCTGGGTATTGATGGCGTGATGTTCATGATCGCCAATGGCAAGAAAGTTCCGTTTAAGTTCTATTTCGGGGCACCCTCATGTGTGCCGGCAACGCCTTTTGAGACTGCCGGAGCAGAACTGGGGCCTGATGAGATCGATACTCTTATGGCAATGCCGGAAGTGAAATACCTGTCGGAGATGATGAACTTTCCGGGAGTACTGAATGGCGACCCTGAGGTAAAAGCTAAACTAAAGGTGGCTGCCAAACATGGTAAGCCCGTAGATGGCCATGCACCCGGCCTGCTGGGTGAACAGGCAGCAAAATACATTGATGCCGGTATCAGTACCGACCATGAATGTTTCACCCTGGAAGAAGCACTGGATAAGGCTGTAAACAGCATGTATGTGCAGGTCAGGGAGGGCAGTGCTGCAAAGAACTTCGATGAGCTTATCGTAATGATGGACAAATATCCTGAAAGGGTGATGTTCTGCAGCGATGATCGCCACCCCAACGACCTGGCAGAGGCGCATATTAATGATCATGTTAAGAGGGCCATAAAAGCAGGTTATGATCCTATGACAGTGCTTCGGGCATGCACGCTACATCCGGTACGACACTATGGTCTTGATGTAGGATTGCTGCAAGAGGGTGACCCTGCCGATTTCATTGTAGTTGACAGCCTGAAGAATTTCAATGTGCTGGAAACCTGGATCGGAGGATTGAAAGTAGCAGAAAATGGAAAAACACTGATCAAATCGGTAAAGGAAAAGCCCATCAACAAGTTTAATGCTGCCCCCATCTCAGTTGAAGATATACAGGTGCCTGCTACCGGGAAACATATTTCGGTAATCCGTGCACTCGACGGGCAACTGGTAACGGAAGAGATCAACAAACGGGTTCAAACCGATGAAGGCATGGTGACCTGCAATGTAGACCGTGATATCCTGAAATTGGTAGTGCTTAACCGTTATGAGAAAGCAAAGCCTGCAGTAGCCTTTATCAATCATTTTGGATTTCGCAGTGGTGCCATTGCTTCATCAGTGGCTCACGACAGCCATAATATCATTGCCGTTGGCACCAACGATGAAGACATCTGCAAGGCCGTAAACCTTCTGGTAAAGCAAAAAGGAGGCATTTCACTCGTTGATGGCAAGGAAGAAGAGGTGCTGCCATTGCCTGTAGCAGGACTGATGTCGAATAAAGATGGATACGAAGTGGCTGCAGCCTATGACAGGCTCGACAAAAGAGCAAAGGCACTGGGATCATCGCTTCGCGCCCCATATATGACACTCTCATTCATGGCCTTACTGGTTATTCCTGATATTAAGCTCAGTGACAAAGGGCTTTTCGACGGAAAGAAATTTGAGTTCATTCCATTGGTTAAATAGGGTACAGGGTTCCAAATTCCAAAAATCTAAAATATTAAAACATAATCCTATCTGCTACTTCATAAAGTATAGGGTTAATATTCAAATTATTGATTCAGGCACCCGCTTTCCAATATCAAATGTAAACTGGTAAATGATAGTTATGTTTCAAAAAGATGATAAGTGAAACTTGCTTTATAAGAAAGAATCCTCTAGTCAAATTGACCTGACTATATTTCCACCTCGATTAACCACATATATCTTCCCATCTTCTAGATGAACCTCCACATATTTATCCCCTAAAGAACTCCAGTAGGCTCTTGTGGAATTGTTATTCCTCCAGTATGTCATTCCTGGATTGCCAGCATCATTTACTTCAATTACGTTTCCATTTTTAACTTTTAAGTATTTATACATTTATCAAGTCTATTTATTTCTATATAGTATTTTTTCATCAAATAAGTTTCAATCATTTAGTGTCAAACAAAACGCAGCGAAAATCATAGTCATTTTTATAATGTGAATTATCATAGTCCTGATATACAACTATATAACTAAGGGGTTCAAGTCCTGGTGGGAACTGTCAATTACAAATGTGATGTTTGATATGGAGTATTTGATGGCTTGGAGGTTTATTTATGGAGGTCCTTCGTCGCTCCGCTCCTCAGGATGACCGGTAGAAGAAATTAGCGTTTTCGAATATTGAAACGATGCTTTTTACTGGCTTTTCACTCTATCATTTAAAAAGGATAAGTGAGGATTGATTGATTTGATTAAAGCATCTTTCTTTAACCTCCGCCAGCCTTTGATCTCTTTCTCTCTTTTTATTGCACGATTTATACTTTTGAACGCTTCATAATACAGAAGATATTGGCAATTATACTTCCTCGAAAATCCATTATGAGTTCCTTTTTCATGCTCTATTACCCTTCTCTTTAAGTTATTTGTAACACCAACATAAATTACATTTTTATACTTGTTAGTCATCACATATACATAGTGCTTTTGATCTGGTCTCATAACAGATAAAGTCAGTTACTTCTACCGGTCATCCTGACGAAAGAGTGAAGCGAGTGAGGAAGGATCTCCCTGCCAATGGCAGTTTGCTAATAAATGGCACCCCCGTCTATTAATATACTTATTGGAAGAATCATTCTTTGAGAAAGTTAGATTTTCAAAATCCTTATTGGCTAACAGCTTTATATCCCAATATTTCTAATAAATCTGGAATATGCTTGATTGTATTTCTGTCGTTCTTTTTAATATCGTCATCCAACTTTTCGTATGGAATTAAGTAGGGATGTGTTTTCTTTTGTTCGTCTTTTACGCCTCCTTGCTTCCAGCCCTTATAGTACTTGTAGGCATTCCAACGGTTGTGTTCGGCTCCGCTCAACGCTTCAATTCGGGGGTCATTACCCCAATCGTAAATTTCTTTGGGAGAATCAATAGGTGCCTTTTTACAAGCCACCGATCGCAGTTTCACATCAATATGATCTGCCTGCAGTCTGTTCCGGTCTTTTATTTCATCGGGTAACAGATCCCACATTTGGTGCGTCGCATCATCTGCCTTTAGTTTCTTTTTCTCTGGATCTGGTTCCAGTTTATCTTTCTCTTTTAATTTGGTGATGTAATCGTTGTGAATTGTCTTGGCCAGATCATCCAGAGATTCATTTATGACATTATCAAAAACCCCAATTTCCTGAGAAATATCAATAATAGTATTCTGTTTCGCAGGAAGCAGAGAAGTGATATTATTCGATTGTTCGATAAAGATAAAGCGCTTTACATTGCTCAAAGTATCACTTTCTTGAAGTGCTTTCACGTACTGCATTAGCTTTAATTCATCGTTTTCACAAATATAGATAGCTGTAATATTTGTTTTATCAGACAGCTCTTCAAAATCAACTTCGATGATTTCCAGAATTTTATTTAATTGATATTCTCTTATGAATGCAGAAAATTCTTCAGATGAATTATGAGATACATAAATCTTTAATTTTTGATCATTTATATAATGGGAATTTAATGCCAGATTAATAATGAGTCGTTGCATTATTGTATTATTTCCAATTATACCAACTTCAATTGCAGG
>QMPN01000247.1 GCA_003648575.1 Bacteroidota bacterium | reverse complement strand
GGCGAGATCATTCATAATTTTTTCTAAATTCATTACCTGAAAAATTTAAAATATTTATACCCGGTTTTTGTTATTAAATAACATTGTGAATAATTTCACAGTGCAAATGTACTGGTATTAGAATTATAAAAATACCAAAATCAAAAAAATATTTTAACCTTGGGTTATTTATTCGGTAACAGCTTCACCATCAATATATTCCACAACATAATCGACTTCACCATCCGGAGTATAAAAATACTCATTGCCATGCTTGAGATTGTTAACATACGTGGTTCTGGAAGCAAGAGAGCCATCAGGGTTCCAGAAACGCTGAATACCGTTACCGCTCTCATACTTTCCCTCCCCTATCAGGTCACCTTCATCATCATAATAAAGCCAGGTGCCCTCAAATAATCCATTAACCAATTCGCCGGAGATCTGCAGCTCACTATTGCCGTGCCACTTGTAATATTTCCCATGAAGGGTATCATTGACATAATACTTTTGCTCAATCCGCTTTCCGGGGTACGAATATGCAACCGCTTTGCCCTGCCTGACATTATTTATATAGGTTTCTTCCAACTCCTTACGGCCATTATCGTGATAGCGGATGCTGGTGCCTTTGATCTCATCATCTTCATAGGGAACCTCCATCTGAACCGTGCCATCCTCATAATACCAGATGGCAGTACCGTTCAGCTTAGCATTCTTATATGGAAGCTCCGATTTGATATTTCCATTTTCCCAATAGGTTTTTTCAACATCAGAACAAGCGGAGAATATGATCGCTAATGTTAACAGGACTACTATGTTAGGTGCTCTTTTCATGGTATTTGTTAATGATGCCCCCCGGTGCTCCTGGCCGGGATGACAAATTTTTCTTAATTACGTTATTGTATTGGTACTTTCTCTATCCTGTAGTTCCGGTAGCGGCACAGGTTCCAGTAAAGGTTCTCATACCCGGCAGGGTATGCGGGAGAGAATTTAATGGTTGTACTGAGTACCTTCTGCCGGTAATATGGCAGGCATTTTTCACAATCCGTTCCGAAGCGCATCAGGGCACCCAGGAAAAACGTTCCAAGGTCATAGCCTTCAAAAGCATAATCGTCGGGATGTGTTTTATAGCGTTCACGGAAATCCATGATGAAACTTTTCACATCAGGATCATCATAATCGTAATATGCATCTGTAAAGTAATACACTTTGAGGTCGAGCAGGTAATCTGTCTCGAGGTTATCAAGCAAATCCCATTCGGGCATTCCCACAACCGTAATATCAAATGTATCTTTCAGGTCGTTTAGCCTGGTGAGTATCTCGGGGGCGAAGATTTCATTGTTGGTCAGAACGATCACCAGGTTATTCCTTACAACAGAAGCATTTTTGATAACCCCGTATACGCTGTCAGTAGCATAAATAACTTCAGCAATTCCATTAGGAAAGAAGGTGCTGTCGGCCGGTGAACTTTCAAGTTCCGCTGTCCGGACCATCCTGTCTTCAACCATCAGGCTGTTGATCAGAACACCCGGTGCAAGGTTTGTATCTGCCTTTGAATATTCCACGATGAGGTCATAAATGGAAGCATTCGGCACTTTCACCCCATAGGGGACCACCTTGTCCAGTAAATTCCTAATCTCCAGCACTTCATCCTCATATTGGAATTTATTGTTCCTGACCAGGATGATATTCGCTTTGGGCTGATAGATCTTAACAAATTTTATGAGCAATGCTGCCTGGGCATCCCTTGAAGGCTTTATCTTAAATACATTGGGGTTGCTAAGCACTTCTGTCCGCCTGGTGAGCGGGTTTACGATCTTGATGTCGAACATCTCTGCAAAGTTCGACACCAGCGTAAAATTCCTGCTGAAGAAAGGCCCGATGATGAGATCCATATCAGCAAGTTCAGGCTGTTGCAAAACCTGTATCGTCTTGGATACCTTTTCATCAACATCATAAACATACAGTTTGACATTCAGCCCCTGTTTCTCCAGCTCATCAACGGCCATGAGAAATCCCTCATAAAACTGAATGAAATTAAAGGACTTATGCTTCCTCGGATCTAAAGCACCGCTTCTGGCTTTCAAAGATATTTCCCGGGCTTCCTCGGCATAGAGGGGGATCATGAGGGCGACATTAAAATCTTTCTTATACCTGTACATCTTATCATAGCAGCTGATGCTGTCGCTGTCCATCACCTTTGGAGGAATATCATCCGGCGGTGTGATCACAACATGTACATCATCCGGTGATACAAGTGGTGGCGGGCCTACCGGTATCATCAGCATATCGCCGGGATTTACCCTTGAGCGGAAATCAGGGTTGGCATCCTTTATGGCAGTAACGCTGATAGTATATTTAGAAGCGATCTTTTTGAGCTTTGTCTTTTCGTTCACACGGTGGGTGATATAGCTATCGGGATTTACCCTTTGGGGTATCCTGATCACCTCACCCGGAAAGATATTTTTGCTAAGCCCCGGATTAAATGCTGTCAGGCTGTCAATACTGATCCTGTACTTCTTCGCTATACCGTAAAGGGTTTCCTTTTCTTTCACGATATGCTCGTAAAATGCCTTCTCTTCTTCCTGCTGAATATATTCTTCCTGATATTCCGGGATCACGATCTCCTGTCCCGGGCTAAGGTTACTGGTAAGTCCCGGATTGACAGCTTTCAGTTCCGGAAGGCCCACCCTGTATTTCCTCGAAATGCTGTAAAGTGTCTCCCCTCCTGTAACTGTATGCATTTTTCTACTCTCAGCATCAGGCTTAACTACCATGCTCCTGTCATTTACAACAGGGTCTTTCATCGGAATCTTAAGGTATTGCCCTGGATCCAGTCCTTTGGCCCATTCTGGGTTTGCTGCCTTGAGGTCATCAACAGATACATCATAGATCCGGGAGATGCCATAAAGCGTCTGTCCTTTCCTGACAATATGGAATATATACCGGAATTCCCCTTTCCGCAGATCATCGGTGATCAGCTTCTCCCTGCTTACAAGTGGAATACGCAATTGCTGGCCAATATTAAGGCCCTGCCGGGCATCCGGGTTCTCGAAAAGCAGTTCATCAACAGCAATGTCGTAAACTTTCGATATGGAGTACAGGGTTTGTCCCTGTTCCACGGTGTGGATGTAGTAGTCTTTCCCGTCGAGGTGCTCGATGATATCGGATTTAGCAATCTCCTCCTGGGAGAACAGCAAATCCGGGCCGGCAACCGCAGCCAGGAAAAGTATTATGATTAAAAGATGCTTTCTCATTTCATTAAGATTAATTACAAGCTGATGACCGATAAGAGAAAAGCTGTTTTATATATTGATCTTTATTCCCATTCAATTGTTGATGGCGGCTTGGAGCTGATATCATATACAACCCTGTTCACGCCTTTCACCCTGTTGATGATGTCGTTTGACACCTTCGCCAGGAATTCATACGGCAAATGCGACCAGTCGGCGGTCATCCCGTCGGTTGAGCCCACTGCCCTGAGGACCACGACATTTTCGTAGGTCCTTTCATCACCCATCACACCCACAGACTGTACAGGAAGCAATACCGCCAGAGCCTGCCATACATCATCGTAGAGGCCATTGTTCTTCAGACCTTCAACGAAAAGGTCGTCCACATCCTGTAATATCCTGATCTTTTCTTCAGTTACCTCGCCAATGATCCTGATGCCCAGCCCGGGGCCGGGGAACGGATGCCTGCCCAGGATGTTCGTTGACATATCCAGGGCCTTGCCGATCCTCCTCACCTCATCTTTAAATAACGAATTCAGAGGCTCAATTATTTTCAGCCTCATCACCTCCGGCAATCCACCGACATTATGATGCGATTTGATGGTTGCCGATGGACCCTTTACCGATACAGATTCGATCACATCGGGATATATGGTACCCTGGGCGAGCCATTTCACGTCCCGGATCTTATGTGCTTCCTCATCAAACACCTCGATGAAGGTCCGGCCAATGGCCTTGCGCTTGTCTTCCGGCTCCGATATTCCTTCCAGGGCATCGTAGAATCGCTGCTTCGAATCCACACCTGTGACATTCAGTCCCATACCATGATAAGATTCAAGCACCTTCTCAAATTCATTCTTTCTTAACAATCCGTTATCGACGAAGATACAGTGCAGGTTTGATCCTATTGCCCTGTGTAACAGCATGGCAGCAACAGAGGAGTCGACACCACCTGACAAACCCAGCACCACCTTATCGCTGCCAAGGGTTTCTTTTATATTGGCGATGGTGGTCTCAATGAATGAATCGGGGGTCCAGGATTGGGAGCATCCGCAAATATCCACCACATAGTTTTTTAACAAGTTTGTTCCCTCTGTAGTATGATAAACCTCCGGATGGAACTGTATCCCGTAAGTATCTTCACCATTCACCTTAAATCCTGCCACTTTCACATCGTGCGTGCTGGTGATCACTTCAAAATTTTCCGGCAGATCGAGGATGGTATCACCGTGCGACATCCACACCTGGCTGCCGTCACTCATCCCTTTCATCAGTTCGCTGCCGGCGTTGATGTATGCCAGCCTGGCCCTGCCATATTCCCTGACAGCAGTTGGCGCTACCTCTCCACCATCCTGCTGAGCCATCAACTGTGCACCGTAGCACACACCAAGTGTAGGCACGATCGTTCTGATCCCGCTGAGGTCCGGATTCGGAACTCCCTCACCCCTGACAGAAAAAGGGCTCCCCGAAAGGATCACCCCCTTTATGTGCTCGTTGATCTCAGGCACCTTATTAAATGGATGGATCTCACAGTACACATTTAATTCCCTGACACGACGGGCAATGAGTTGGGTATACTGGGAACCGAAATCAAGGATCAGAATTGTTTCTTCCATAGCGCAAAGATAACTAAATTGGGCGATTGTCGGATGCCGGTTGTCGATATGATGATGTGTATTTTTATATC
>QMPN01000246.1 GCA_003648575.1 Bacteroidota bacterium | reverse complement strand
TCAGGAAGTGGTTAAATCGGTGGTTAGTTGAATCAGTTAAATCGGTAGTTAGTTAAATTGGTGGTTGGTTGAATCAGTAGTTAGGGTGTGACATATCTGGGTTTTCAGTATTAATAA
Organism: Bacteroidota bacterium; assembly: GCA_003648575.1. The sequence goes on along the minus strand of QMPN01000246.1, from coordinate 4,824 downwards.
ATAGAAGCAAAGTAATAAGTACACAATGGAAAGAAAAGACATAGATAATCTGGAAATTTATCAGTTAAGCATGAAAGTTGGGCAACTCACATATGAATTGGCTCATAAGTGGAGCACTCTTCAACGAAATACTATTGGATATCAACTTATCAGATCTTCGGATTCAATCTCTGCAAATATTTCCGAGGGATATGGTAGGTTTCACTTCAAAGACCAACGGAGGTTTTTCCATATAGCCCGAGGATCTTTATATGAAACAAATACCTGGCTAAAAAAGGCTCTGGAGAGAATACCCAAAGAATCGCATCAGATAAATGAACTAATTGATCTTCTCCATATTCTTCTAAAAAGACTAAATGCATATATCAATTATATTGAAAAAAAGTTGAACACATAAGAAACCTCTATACCTATCCTACTAACCACTGTTTCAACCGATTCAACCAACTACTGATTCAACTGATTTAACTAATCACTTATTTATTACTATTCTAAATAAAACGTAACAAGGTATCAGTCTGGGGATTACCCAATGCCTACCGATATGCATTTGTTTGCATATCAAATTTTTAGGATAGCAAATAAGGTTGGTGAAATGCTTTAATTGATATTTTTGTTAGCTCTTGTATAAATTACTTAAACAGCGCTAAATATGAATATCGAGGAAATGAAGAACGCCCACAAAACACTCACAAAGTGGACGTACGAATGGAAACCCCTTTTCAGGGGCTATACCGATAAGACATTGTATATCAATGTTGGCACCAATGAGATAAAAGAAAAGGCAGTTCCTGCCGAGATGAAGGAGAAATTCATCGGTGGCAAGGGATATGGCCTGCGCCTTCTCTGGGATGGTACCAAACCCAACACAAAATGGAATGACCCGGAAAATGAGATCAACATCTCTTCAGGTCCGATTGGCGGGATCACACAATATTCCGGTTCCGGAAAATCGATTTGTGTATCCATTTCCCCACAGACCAACATCCCCATCGACAGTAATGTTGGTGGTTTCTTCGGCCCCTTCCTGAAATTCTCTGGCTTTGATGCCATTGAGCTGCAGGGAAAAGCAGAAAAGGACATCATGATCTATATCGACGGTGTTGACCATAGCATTGAGATCTTCGAAGCGCCGCTGGAGCCCATGGACAGCCATGAGCTAGTGGAAGTGCTCACCGATATGTATGCTGTTGGTGACAAGGATAAGAAAAATATTGCCGTGATTTCTACTGGCGCTGCAGCAGGACATTCCCTAATAGGGATGCTCAACTTCAGCTTCTACGATCCAAAACGTAAAAAAGTCAGGCTGAAGCAAGCCGGACGTGGTGGTATCGGAACTGTTTTCCGCGACAAGAAAATCAAAGCCATCGTTTGCCGTATCCCCGGTGTTAAAGGGAACCTGAACGATGTGAAAGATCTGCAAGCCATCATGGAAAGGGGTAAGACCTTTAACAAAGAGATGCGCGAGCTCGATGATGACCAGGCAGAAATGAGGACAAAGGGTACTGCCCACCTCGTAAACATCATGAACGACTATGACCTCCTCCCAACCCACAACTATAAATTCGGGAGCCACCCCAAAGCTGATGCTATCCATGGTGATGTTTGGAAAGCACGCTTCACACAGGGTATCCCTGACGGCTGCTGGATCGGTTGTAACATGGCCTGTGCCAAGGGTGTGGATGAATACCTGGTGAGAACCGGACCTTATGCAGGGCAAAGCGTGATCGTTGATGGGCCGGAATATGAAAACGCTGGCGGCCTCGGATCCAACTGCGGTATTTTCAACCCTGATTATATCATAGAAGCGAATTTCTATTGCGATACTTATGGCATCTGTACAATTTCCTGGGGTACATTGCTGGCCTTCGTCATGGAATGCTTTGAGAATGGCATCCTGAATGAAGAACGTACTGGGTTCAAGCTAAACTTTGGTAATGCCGATTCAGCCATGGAGCTGTTGCACGCGCTTGCCCGTGGTGAAGGATTTGGCCTTGTTGCCGGACTTGGCATTCGCAAGATGAAAGAAATGTTCATCGAAAAAGGCTGGGGCGATGCAGGATTCCTGCAGGATATCGGCATGGAAAACAAAGGGCTGGAATACTCTGAGTATGTTTCCAAAGAATCGCTTGCACAGCAAGGTGGATTTGCCATGACCAACAAAGGGCCACAGCATGATGAAGCATGGCTGATCTTTATGGACATGGTGAACAACCAGATCCCCACTTTCGAAGATAAAGCCGAAGCACTGCACTACTTCCCCATGTTCCGTACATGGTTCGGACTGGTAGGACTTTGCAAGCTTCCATGGAATGATGTGGAACCGGAAAACAATGCTGAAACCGATGAGCCGGCCAAGGTGCCTGAGCATGTCGACAATTATGTAACCATTTACAGCGCTGTTACCGATAAGCCTTTCAGCAAGGAAGAGATGATCAAACAATCGGAACGCGTATACAACTTCCAGCGTATTTTTAACCTCAGAAGAGGTTATGGAACCAGGAAATTTGATGCTCAGCCGTATCGCGCCGCAGGACCTGTGACCGACGAAGAATACGAATCAAGAGTGGAACGCTACGACAAGCAGATGAAGGAGGTCATCGGTATCGATCCTGAAGGAAAGACCACCGCTGAAAAGAAAGCTATCGTACGTGAATATCGTGAAGATCAGTATGAACAACTGCTCGATGCCGTATATCACCGCAGGGGATGGACCCGCAATGGTGTGCCTAAGATCTCACACCTGAAAGAGCTGGGAATGGATCTTCCTGAAGTGATTGAAGTGGTTAAGCCACATCAAGATTAAAGTTCCAAGATCTAACTTCTAAACAAATTCCAAGGTCTCAAATACAAATTGAAGAATTGGGTATTTGAATTTGTTTAGAATTTTCCGACTATGACTTAGTGCTTATGATCATGCTCGTGTTCATGATCGTGAGTGCCAAAGTATGTTTCCGCAAATTTGTTTACCGTCACACTTAATTTCTCTGTATACTGCAAATCTGTCGATTGCTTCGTTTTCATTGCATAAATAAGCAACTCATGCAGCAGGGTGATCTCTTTGATATACTTCGCATATGCCTCTTCTTCATCAGGATCGACGGGTTTGATCCTTTGAGTCATGAAATATTGCTCGGTAATCTCCTGTATGAGGTTGGCATGATGTTCCTTGGTATCGATCCACCTCACCAGCTGATTATAATTAACATCTTCTTCTGCCGATAAGGCATCGATCTGCTTCATGGCCTTTTCAATGGTCATAATATGTTCTTTGATCAACTCTATGCGAAGCTGGTCGGTATATATGCCACAGGGTACCTCGCAATGGGCAAAAGCCGTAGTGTTCATGAAGACTGCGAGAACAAAAACGGCAATGATCTTGAATATTTTTTTCATGTTAACAGGTTTTTTGTGAATATTATCATTCAAAACAACATTTTCTACTAGTACAATGTTCAAATATTTTTAAATTTGCCGACCGATATGTATATCTTTACATAACGGCACAAGCTAATTATTGCAATGGGTAAAAGAGGAAAGTCGAACCGATTTAATGTACTGCTGAACTACAAGCTGTGGCTGTCTTCCCTGAGTGGGGAAGGCATCATTTCAGAAGAAGTGTACACGCTGCTGCTTGGGATCCGTGATAAGGGCTCACTGAAGGCCGCTTCAGACGATGCAGGCATCAGTTACAGAAAATCATGGGGCGACATCAAAAAAGCTGAGTCCCTCCTGGGTTATGAACTAACGGAAAAGACCAGGGGCGGCAAAGAAGGCGGGCAATCGCTGCTTACACCGGCTGCCCTGAAGCTGCTCGAAGCCTATGCTGCCTTACAGCAAAAGCTGGATGGTGCAGTAGAAGAAGCATACCTTGAGATGAAAAAGAAAATGGAGCAATAGGGTCAAACGCCATGATGAAAAATGACGGCCAAATAAAGCTTCTGATCGGCATTGATGATACCGACAATGCTATCAGCCGTGGTACAGGCTACCACGCCAGGCAGCTCGGACATGCCCTGGAAGAATCAGGCTTAGGCAAAGTGCATGGGATTACACGCCACCAGTTGTATGTACATCCGAAGATCAGGTATACTTCACAAAATTCCTCAGCATGCTTAAACATCTCAACGGCATTGCCGGAAGAAGTTCGTGGCTACTGTGCTGAATACCTCCTCGATCAAAGTGCCCCGGGCTCTGACGCAGGATTATGCATAGCAAGGGCTGAAGAGGTTTCGAATGAGATTATAACATGGGGTCTGAACGCGAAGGACCAGGTGTTACACATGCCGGAAGCTATAAACCTGGCTTCAGAAGAAGGTATCTACCTGCAGGGATTCACAGGAAACCATGAAGGTATTATTGGAGCAATGGCAGCTGTAGGGCTGCAAGCCGGCGGAAACGATGGAAGGTACATCTGGCGAAAAGGAATAAAAGAACTTCGTGAGATGGAGGCAGGCATACTCAGTGCCAGGCAATTAAAAGAGGAGTTAAGCCTGGATGAGATCGCATCCCTGCAGGGTGAATCTCCAACAGACGACGAGCGCATACTCATAAACGATTGGGTGCGGCCGCTACTTAAAAACCATAAAACTATCTTAATCACTCAAAGAACACAAAACCAAGATGACTATGAATGGGAACTCACAGGAAAAGAAACCATACGCTCAATCTCTTAGCTGGAGCAACACAGGTATTATAGAAATCCTCCTGCTGATGATGGCCGGAGGGCTGGCTGCCTATATGCATTTTAATATCAGGATACCCTTAAACATGCCGGGACATCATGGGTTGGAATTCATGGCTATTATTACCCTTATCCGCCTA
>QMPN01000245.1 GCA_003648575.1 Bacteroidota bacterium | reverse complement strand
GTAATAATGATAGAGGAGCCATATAGCTTTGTCAGCCCTTCAAGCCTGGAGGCGAGGTTTACAGCATCAGAGATCACGGTTCCTTCCATTCGTCCTTCACCACCAACAATGCCAAGCATCAGTGATCCTGTGTGGATGCCGATCCCGCTGTCGATGGGTGTCTGTCCGAACTGGCTGATAATATGATTGAACTCAATGAGTTTTATCCGCATCTCAATGGCTGCGTTGATGGCATCTTCTGTATTATCGGGGAAGAGGGCCATGATAGAATCACCCATGAATTTATCAACAAAACCATTGTTATTCCTGATCACCGGTTCCATATAGCCCAGGTAATTATTCAGGAAGTTGAAATTCTCTTTGGGTGTCATTTGTTCCGAGATACTTGTGAAGCTGCGTATATCTGAAAACAAGACGGTCATCTCTTTCTGAACCTGGTCGCCAAGCTGAATGTCAGCAATGCTGTCTTTTCCCAGGTATTCAAGAAACTGCTTTGGTACAAAGCGTGCATTGGCCTCATTCATCTTAGAGATATTCTCGATATAATCTTTAAGGCGTCCGCTCATCTCGTTATAGCCTTCGGTCAATTCCCCGATCTCATCATTAGTCCTGACAATGCTGTATGATTCCATTTCCCCCCGGCCTGTGCGTTGCATGTTAAGCAGCAATTCCCTCACAGGATAAACAATATCCCTTGTGGTCCACCGGATGAACAGGAGCAGATAGAAGAAAGAGATCATGATCCCGCTGAAAGTGCCGATCAGCATAATATACGTATCAAACATGTTGATATAGATGATCCCTGTATCGGAATTGATAGAATTATCACCAAAATAGCTCTCATACTTTCCAATAAGTATTTGTGCCTGCTCTTTGGTTGGTGGTTCCTCCAGGAAGTCATGTACATTGGTAATACTGATCACCATGTAGAATATTACAATGATTACAGGGAAGAAAGTGGTCATTGCGCTGGAGATCCATAGCCTGTTTTTTATCTTGCCAACTTTAAGATTGAATATCCTTTTTCGGAGTTCCTCCGGACTATAAAAGTACTCCAGGTACCTGATATGTACACGGTGCTTTTGCCAGAAATATACAAACAGGATATTTATCAGGGAAGAGACCGTCATGATAAAGAAAAACTGCCGGTAAAAGCGCAGGGTGATCTCGTTGAAGTCGCCATGGAATAGAAGCTGATAGAGCATAAAGCCGGAAGTGATCCCATAGGTGATGAGAAGGATCCCTGCATTGATCAAAGGGGTTTTGAGGATAAATTTCTTGCAGAATTTGAACAGGCCCTCTTTGATTTTCTTATTTCTCCGCTTTTTCCGCAGATACAGCTTAAAGGGAAGGTTGAATGCCAGTCCAAGGAAGAAGCTTATTAGTAGCAGACGGAACCATAATCCTGTTACCGTGCTGAAGTGGCTGGTCATCCGGTCGCCCTCATTCTCCCTGGGTGGCTCCGGTTTGACCACTTCCTCCGGTGGCGTGCTGCTTACAACAAATGTTAAAGAATCCCCTCCAATAGTAAAGGTGGTATCCGGAATAAGATTATTGGCTGGATTACTGTCAGCCTCACTATATGCCATCGTAATCGTATCCGCTGAAATGCGAACGTTGTCGGGCAGGTTAAAGCTGTAATCGCCGGTCCGGTATTTCTGCAGGTCCGGTGCATGCTTGATCAGCAGGATGCCGGTAATGGGAGAGATCAGAAATAAAAAAAACAGCGTGGAGATCGCATATATCCTGAAACCGTAATATGCCGGCACCGGTCTGTATTTCTTTTTTGCCATACTGAATAATCCGTTCTTTATTATGTAAAGGTAGGATATGTTCGGGAAATAAAAAAGCCCTGGTTAACCAGGGGGCTTTCGGAAAGTATCATGAAAATTTATTCTACCGCATGTATGATCTCCATCCCTCTTAAAATGGCCTTTTCATTATCGGGTATCATATGGTGATAGCGTTCGGGCAATGACTTCTTAAGGCCTTTGATCACATTATCTAGTTCCACTACGGGGTTCACCTTCAGGTATCCTCCCAGCACGATCATGTTGAAGACCTTGGTTAAACCCATACTGGCTGCCTCATCAGCGGCATCGATGCGAAATATCCTGATATCCTTTCTTTCGGGGTGATGGCTGATGCCATTCCCATCATATATTAGCATGCCACCTGGTTTTACAGTTTCCTCAAATTTATCCATCGACTGCTGGTTGAGGATGATGGCAGTATCATATTCCGTGAGTATGGGTGAGCTGATGCGTTCATCGCTGAGGATCACAGTCACATTTGCCGTGCCGCCACGCATTTCAGGTCCATAGGAAGGCATCCAGCTTACTTCCTGGTCCTGCATGATGCCTGAATAAGCAAGGATCTTACCCATGGAGAGTACACCCTGTCCGCCAAAACCTGCTATAATGATTTCTTCTGTCATGAGATTCAGTTTTACTTATTTACGATTTCACCATCCACCTTGATATCGCCGAGTGGAAAGTAGGGGAACATATTTTCTTCCATCCACTTATTGGCATGTACGGGAGTCATTTTCCATCCGGAATTACAGTTGGAGACGATCTCAACAAAGTTCAGGCCTTCCTTGTACTTCAGCTGGTTTTCAAAAGCCTTTCTGATGGCTCGTTTTGCTTTTCTGACATTGCCGGGTGTATGCACTGCTTGCCTTGTTACAGACCTGGTACCGGGTAATTCGGCCACCAGTTCGGTGATTTTCAGCGGGTTTCCCATAATGTGCACATCACGGCCATAAGGCGATGTGGAAGATTTCATCCCCGGCAGGGTAGTAGGGGCCATCTGCCCGCCGGTCATACCATAAATACCATTGTTTACGAAGATGATCACAATATTTTCACCCCGGTTGCAGGCATGGATGGTTTCTGCTGTTCCTATGGCAGCAAGGTCACCATCACCCTGATAGGTGAATACAACCTTATGGGGCCAGCAACGCTTGATGCCGGTTGCAAGTGCAGGGGCACGGCCATGTGCTGCCTGCTGCATGTCAATGTTCATAAACTCATAGGCAAGGACTGAACATCCTACCGGGGCAATCCCAATAGTATCCTTCCAAACGCCCAGTTCTTCAAGGACTTCCATTGTAATACGGTGTGCGGTACCATGGCCGCAGCCCGGACAATAGCTGAGGATGTTATCGGTCATCAGAGGGGTCTTTTTATAGACCAGGTTCTCTACGTTGATTATATCTGACAAAACTTCTTCTTTCATGCTTTAGCCTCCTATAATTTTATCTTCAAGTGCCTGAAGCGCTTCAGCCGGTGAATGGATGATGCCACCCATGCGGCCAAAATGTTCTACTTTAATATCGCATCCCACCGATAGGCGGATGTCTTCTACCATCTGTCCGGCACTTAATTCCAGCGACAGTATGCCTTTCACCTGTTTTGCGAGCCTGTTAATAGCTTCGGCGGGGAAAGGATATAATGTGATCGGCCTCAGCAGGCCTGCCTTGATGCCTTTCTCGCGTCCAAGCTTGATGGCTTTCTGTGCGATACGTGCACTGGAGCCATAAGCTACAAAGAGGTAATCGGCATCATCGCACATGTATTCTTCAAATTCTATCTCATTCTCATGTATCTCTTTGTATTTCTTCTGCAGATGGATGTTATGCTGTTCCTGCCTGCCGGAATCCAGATCGAGTGAAGTAATGATATTCCGCTCGCGGCTGCCGGGTTTACCTGTAGTGGCCCATGGCCATTTTTCAGTGATTTCCTCATCGGTCCACCTCGGAGTATGTTCAGGCATGATCACTTTTTCCATCATCTGCCCGATCAGCCCGTCGCTGAGGATCATCACAGGAGTACGGTATTTAAAGGCGAGGTCGAAGCCTTTGGTGACAAAGTCGGCCATTTCCTGCACAGATGCCGGGGCCAGTACGATCATATGGTAATCGCCGTGCCCACCACCTTTTACGGCCTGGAAGTAGTCGGCCTGTGATGGCTGTATGGTACCCAGTCCGGGGCCACCCCTGACTACATTTACTATTACGCAGGGCAGTTCTGCTCCTGCCATATATGAGATCCCTTCCTGTTTCAGGCTGATGCCCGGGCTGGAGGATGAGGTCATCGCCTTTTTGCCGGTTCCGGCAGCCCCGTAAACCATGTTGATGGCTGCCACTTCGCTTTCTGCCTGAAGTACTACCATCCCGGTGGTTTCATAGGGTTTCTCTGCCATAAGGTATTCAATTACCTCCGACTGAGGGGTGATGGGGTACCCGAAATAGGCATCCACGCCGGCACGGATAGCAGCTTCCGCTATCGCCTCATTGCCCTTCATTAGCTTTAATTCGCCCATTCTATATTGTATTTTGACTGAATTATTGTTCTATTCTTTTGCGGTAAACCGTGATGACGCCATCAGGACACACAACGGCACAGTTGGCACATCCGACACAAGACTCCGGATTGACCATATAGGAATACTTATAACCTTTGATATTCACCTCATTGGACATGCCGATCACATCATGCGGGCATGCGCCAATACAAATTTCGCAACCCTTGCACCGGTCTATGTCGACAACAATTGCTCCCTTGAATTTTGCCATTTTATCGTTTATTAGTTTAGATAATTCTGCTGATAAAAAAGTGCTACGAATGTACAATTTTTAGCTAAACCGATGGGGTAGGATACCCTAATTTAGAATCCAATGAAAGTAATTTATAATGGATATGAATTAATGGGGACGGGGGACAAGGGACAAGGTACAGGGGAAAAAGAATATCGAATCTCAAATATCGAATATCGGATTTCGGATATCCTTCCCCATTCTCCTGTTTTCGCCAAATGGGTCACCCATGTCAAAAATTAAATGCCATATTAATAGGCTATCAGAGCAAAAAAATGATTTTTTAGAAAAGTGGCGAAAACAGGAAAAGGCAGTAGAATTGCGCGATGGCAAAGATTGCACGATGT
>QMPN01000244.1 GCA_003648575.1 Bacteroidota bacterium | reverse complement strand
ATTTGATTACCCTTTTTTTCATAGTAGACCGGGGCAACATTTCCGCTTTGAGGGCAAAGAGACTCAAGCGATGCACCTTCAATTGTCACCCTTGTATTGGCTTCTTCCTCCAGGCTGAAGTTTGATACAAAAAGTACCTGCCCGTCTTTAAGTTGACGGCGCATGTGATGTACCCTTCCTGTAGATGACGGAGTCATTTGAAAATCATCACCTGAGAAATAATCTTTTACAAGCTGCTCATTAAGGGAAGCATGACTTATCCAGCTCCCGCTCTTTGTCAGCTCGCTGAGTGACTCTGATTCTGTTCCATCAATTAAGCTGGGGGCACTGCCTATTTGCAAAACCTTTCCGCCGTTTGAGACATATTCCTGCAACAATTCAAAGCTTGCCTTGTCCAGGTTTTCCATTCCCTCAGGAATAAGCACCAGGTCGTAAGCTCTTTTATTGATAATGAAGTTCTTCCCGCTTACCTTGCCATGGTCTTTTATTACATTCTCGCAGCCCAGGTCATATTCTGCCTGCTGATCTTCCAGGAATTGGATCATCGCTTTAAAAGAATTTCCAATCTCATTTAGTTTCTGGTCTGTACCACCACCATAATACATCCAGACGGAAGTTGTGGGTTCCAATATCAGTGTCTTGTTTATTTGTCTGCCTGAAGACAAAGCCAGACTCAGACGTGCAAAATAATCCGTCTGGTTTTTATAAAGATCCCAGTATGGATCATAGTTCAGGAAGGACTGAGGGTAGTTTTGTTTTCTGTATCCTACCAGGGATAACTGAGAGATATGCTGGTTCAGAAAATTCACCCCCAGGGCATATTCCCAGTCACCCAGCCGTTTCATATCCTCAAATCTCAGATCCCATCCTGCTCCTCCATAACTTTCACTTAATGTTCTGTGGCGCTCAAACTGGTTTGCTATTGAACTGAGTTCCTTCACTGTCATATTATTCCCAAACTGATCGGGACGATTTTCCAGTGAATTACCGAGCATGTCGATCCCCGGCATCTGATGCCAGGCATACATGGCCATGTTATCCGGACCATGATAAATGTCGGGCCAGGTGTTTTCCCAGTAGTGTCCTGTCCATATCAGATCGTTCTCTTCTGTATATTCATACCATGGTCTTGCCCAACGATCAATGAACATTTCCAATAGAACGGAACGATAATCATGCCTGGCCTTTTTCCAGTTACCGGTCTCTTCTGTTAATGACATCAACTCATCTTCAAGACTATAGCCCCATCTTTTCCTGAACTCATCAAATAGGTCAGGTGTGTAACGTAACCCCTCTTCTGAGCCAATCTGTGGTTCATCGGTAAATATCCCCGGTATTAGTTTTCCAAATTCATCTCCTCCCACTTTTTCGTAACCTTCCATGGTTATTTCCATGAATTTCTCAGTAACCCCTTTTGCTATTAAATCGACGTAGGAAAAACCCGCATAACTGCGACTGCCTGTCTCAAAATTTTTCAGGTAGACTACTGCATATGCTCCCTCTTTCCCCTCCTCCTGTTTCGTCTGATCTGTAATATTCACCCAGGAATCTTCGCTTTTCTTATATACAAATTTCACCCTTTGCAATTCCGGAGAAGACAGATCCAGGCGGTCCATTTTCAGGGTGAGTAGTGAAGTCCCCTGGTTGTATGATTCAGGCATTTCATTGAAGACATGACCACCTGCAAAACCGCTGGGACAAACATTTTCATCATATATCCATACTTTCAGGTCTATCTCTTTGGCCTTCTCCATGGAATAGGCTACCAGTTCGAACCACTCTTCAGACAAATATTCAGTGACCAATCCAATTCGCGGATGAATATAGACACCACCAATACCCTGTTTTTTCAATTCTGCAAGGCTGAGATCAATGTCCTCCTTGCTGACTTCATTGTTCCATACCCAGAGCGGAGCGGGACGATAATCTACCCCCGGATCTGGAAATTCTTCTATCAATGAATGATAGTCATTGATCCTGTCATCATTGATTGGTTCAGGTGTATTCTGGCATGCTGAAACAGCAAAAAGGAGAGTTAAGAGTAATATTCTGAAGTTCATTATTTATAAATTATAATGTATTATCTGACAATTTTCTTTATTCATCTTAGTCGGGATGTTCATTTTTTGGCCAGAGCCTGAAAGTGTTTGTGCCGATGGAAATATTCTGAAACGGACCAGGCAAGACGCGGGAAGCTTTTATCGGATTCCCGAAATAGTCTGTCGTGATATCAAGCGGCTCGCCGGCAGGCGTCTGGATAAGCATCTTCGTCACAGGCAACTCACCGATTAGCTCTGCGGTAATCTTCGGATAGGTGGAATCAAAAATGGATTTGTCCAGGTTAAAGCTGAGCGTGGCACCATTCTCTTCCGTCTCGAGCCGGATATCGGAGGGAGCCTGTTGTACCATGCTCGCTGTATCCTGTTTCATGTGCCTGAAGGCACCTTCCAGATAGACGTTGTGGTCAATTACGTAACCAGGCCTTTCTACGGGTACAGTATTGAGCCCTCCGCCGCCGATGAACAGGTTGTTGATCCACCGGTCATCGCGATGGTGTATCCTGGACCGGCCTGCTTCAACGCTTGAATGTGTTTTATACCAGGGCACCTTGCGATCATCTTTCCTGTAAGTGACGAAGGTGTTAGAGAACAGGTTGTGAATAAATATAGTGCCGTCCCCCCAACACATGATAGCAGAACCGATAAATATATTGTTATCAACGATTATGGGACCATGATTTACTTCAAGTTTCAGTGGGTGTGCATCACAATCATAGATGATGTTGCCTGTGACCTGCACATTTTGAGAACCCCAGTCCAGCCATATGCCGCCGGGCCCCCCTTGTTTTGTGCGAATTCCGCGGATATGATTATTACGTATAATGACATCAATAGGAAAATGGAGCTTTATTCCGCCTATCTCCGCTCCACCGTATTGCTTCCTGTAAGCGATGTCTTCAATAAAGTTCCCTTCTATGATACTTCTGACACATCCGTAGGCTCCAACGATGCCGGCCTGTCCGCATCGCCTGATGGTATTGTTGCGGACTATGTGATGCCCGAAGGTGTTGATATCGGGAAGTTTGCGGTCATCCCAATGGTGATCTTCTGTCGCACCGATACAAATGCCAACATTTTTAGCATCAGTAATGGTGCAATTCTGAATGATCCAGCCATAGCCGAAGTTTGGGCCTACAGCACCTTTTTGAAAGGCATCTGGCGGCGCCCAGTTTGAGGCCGAATGCCTGATATCGAAGCCGTCAATAATGATATATTTAAGCCCTTCCAGTTCAGGAAATATCACACATTCCCGAACGTGGATTTCGGCAAGTTCCTTATTGGGATTCGAGGATCCGAAGTTCGCCCATATCGTGGTCGTCTCTTCATCAACAGTCGTATGCCAGGTGTTTGTTGTCGTCTGAACTTCTTGAAGGGTCTGCTTTTCATAAAAAGCTCCACCATTCAGGTATACATCACCAAGATGATCATTGTTACTATAATAAAGCCATGAACCACTGACTTTCCTTCTGTATGGATTGAAGTCGCCAAAAAAGGAATTATCCAGTTCAAGCATCCACACATGACCCTCCTGCTTTACCCATGTTGTAATTTGTTCGGAAGCCCTGATCGAGACATCTTCTCCCGGAGCAGCCAGGTACATAATAGGTTTCTCTCCTGATGTGCCGGATCGAGGCGGTAGCACTTCTTCCCGATAAATGCCCCCTTTCACAAGAATCGTATCGCCTGCTACGGCTCTGTTTGCACCAGCCTGAATTGTTTTCAAGGGTAAATATTTACTGCCCTTGTTCTCGTCTGAAGCATTAGAAGCCTGATTATCGACCACAATGGTCCGGCAGTAAGCCGCACTGCCGAACATAATGAAACCCACGTATGCAAAAACTATAAAAACTCTCATATTTTCCTCTTATCAGTTTTCAATCACACCATCAAGATATTCGATGATATACTTACTCAGTTGTACATTTCCCTCTTCCTTATAATGCACATCGTCAGATCCTATTCCATTCTCTTTGTGTATCGAAATGGATTCTTTATAAATATCATTAACCAGTACCGCATGTTTTTTCATGACCTCTTTTGCCGCCTTGTTGTATTTCCTTACATCCTTCTTAAATCGGCCACCCTCGTTTTCAGGGACATAGGTGGTAGTTACAAAAATTAATTCAGCATCACTGATCTCCTTCATGATTGTCACAATGGAATCCAGGTTGGCTTTATATTCATCAATGCTGAATGTGATTTTCCCATTTACCTTATCCCTGTTTCCGTACAATTCTGAATCTGGATGCCTGTAGCACAAATCCCACAAACCAAAATTAAATTGTATAATATCCCAATCTTCCTCACCTACCCACTCCCTGATGTTTTCAAGACCCATTCCTGAGTGTCCCGCATTGCCTGGATTATGAGCAACTACTGCTTTATCTTTGAAATAATCTTTCACGAAAGGAGTATACCCTATGGAAATGGAGTCACCGATAATAAGGATCTTCGGCTTCTTAGTATTCGCGGCCGACAATACAATGGCCAGAATAACTATACCAATTAAGAAATATTTTTTCTGAACCAACATCTGAGAACCTTTTCTTAATTAGTTAGGGCATCCGATTAAAATTCTCGTATTTAATTTTCCATTTCCCATTTGCGGGGAAGCCTGGAGCATTCACATTTTCAGCACCATCCCATGCACCAGCCATCATGGCAACTGCTGTTAACAGACCCCCATTGGCCGGAAAATAAGGAAAGGGACCTTTCATACTATATGCAAGCCCGTGCTGATCAAAACCAAAGTTTTCATGCAGTAGAAGATCTATGGCCTCATCCGGCCTGTTTAACCTGGCAGCCGTCATCGCCAACATGGGAAAATCCCAACCCCAGGTCTTTTCAAAATTCCATACGGATTGTATCTTATTGAAGGTATTTTCGAGTATTT
>QMPN01000243.1 GCA_003648575.1 Bacteroidota bacterium | reverse complement strand
TCGGGCGCATAGTAATGTCAAGGTTAATATCGTATTGTTCAAGGAATTGAGTGGTATTCTCTTCCAGAAACGGATATCCGGCAGTATACGACATAGTGCATTCTATGCCGAGGCTGTCATCTTTCGAATCTCTGGAGATCATATCATAATTTAAGTGGAATTTAATATCCCCGACAGGCAGGTAAGGATGGTTTACAAAATAGCGTGAGCCCAGCAATCCCCTTTCTTCGCCTGTCCATGCAGCAAAAACGATAGTCCTTTCAGGCTTTTCACCGGTGGCCATGCAGGCCTTTGCGACCGTCATCACCCCGACAGTACCTGAAGCATTGTCATCTGCACCGTTCCAGATATATCCGTCGAACATGCCGAGGTGGTCGTAGTGGCCTCCAAGCACGATGGCTTCAGTTGTATCCCTGCCGGGGATCACAGCGATCACGTTCCGTGCAGTGATAAGCTCCGATTCGACACTTGTGCTGATAAAAGCCGACTTTCCGGAAAGCACCTTTGAATCAGGCTTCATTTTTTCTGTTAGCTGCTCTTCCCATTGTTCAACATTGATTCCGGTACCCCGTAGCACTTCATGAGCCGCTCTCTTGCTCAGGCTGATCCTGACGGGGCCGATATTTAATGAATCTCCCGGCAGCCGGTGTGAATATTCATTAATGGTTTTTTGCTTCTCATTACCCTCGTAGTAATCATTTTGATAACGAAATGGAGTATTAACCGTCCAGTTTGATGAACGGTCGTAGCCCGGGCTGATGTCAATAATTGCAAGAACGCCTTTCTCTTCCGCTATATCATTCTTTTCCATGCCCAGGTAGTATTCTGCATACCTGCCTTCAGGGTGAAACTTCCTGTATGCATCGCTGGAAGTATCATTATGCCCCGGATACCCTGATAATCTTACAATTATCTTTCCTTTCACATCCAGTCCTTTATAGTCATCATATTTTTCATCTTCGTTCACATAGCCATATCCGACGAATATAAGCTCTGATTCAGCCTCACATGCAATGCTTACGGCCCGCACGGAAAAATCTGTGAGGTATGCAAAGCTGATCTCCCGTCCATCTGATCGTAAACGAAAACTTTGATCCTTACCTAATTTGTATTTAAGCATTGTGATCTCCTGGAAATAAGTCCTGTATTGATAAGGGGCAGCACCATTTCGCCTGTCCTCCCAGGAGGGGTAATGCCATTTGGTATCGCCTCCCGGCTCAAGGCCGTAAATGCTGAAAATGCTGGCGATATAATCGGAGGCGATAAATTCACCCCGCATTCCGGTCCCGCGGCCTTCTGTCCAGTCTGAGGCAAGGAAATCAAGCTGCCCTTTGACAGCTTCGTGGGTAATGGCCTCTAAGCCCTTTTCGTAGCCTGTACTGTCTGTTTGAGCAGAAATTGAGCATCCAATGAGTAAGATCATCAAAGAGAATAGCAGCTTTTTCATTTTATGGTTTATTTGAGTTATTGGATATGTTTACTTCAAACCGGCATATTTTTTATATTTATAAATGTACATAAACAAAATGAGATGACTTTTCCGGGGGGGGGATGTCGTTTTTTATTCTAATTATCCTCCCGGCAATAAGTTTTTTAAAACTCTTTTACATAAATCATCATATGTCAATACTTACATTATCTTTGACAAAAATTATAAAACAAATAAACTATGAAAACAGTATTAACATCAATTATTACCTCGATCGTTACAGTGATCATTGTCTTTTTCGTTATTCACGCCATCTGGGGTGGAGGCGAATGTATCTTCAGTGATGACCATGAAGAGGAATGCACTGAGTATGTCAAAAAAGAGTGTGACAAAAAGCATCATGAAAATGCATCTCATTCACATGAAATGATGATGAAACACCTGGTTCCTCTGAGGGCTGAGTTTGAAGAGCAGCTATCTGATGAAGAAAAGGCTGCCATCGAAGCAATTCAAGACAAATTTGAAGATGCCGATCTTGACCATGAAAAAATGTGCGCAGAGGGAGTGGAAAAATTTCAGGAGCAGTATAAGGAAGACATTGCTGCACTTTTAGCTATTGCCGGTAACCATCAGAAGTTTTTCGATGATTGGAGCGCAAAGATGCATGCTAAAGAAAAATGCGAACATGCCGAGGGTAGTGCCGAAGCTGTAAAAGAAGCACACAAATGCCCTGAAGCAGCCAAGTGCAAAGAAGCAACCGAAAAATGCAAAGGCGAGCAGGCAAAGACTCCTGAAGCAAAGGAAAAATGCGAGAAAGCAGAAGCAGAATGCAAAAAGGAATGTGAAGAAAAACTGAACACCTTTAAAATTCACTTCCTCTTACTGGATGATGAAGGATGCGAGCATGATGATGCTTAGGAGAGGTATCAGGTACAAGGTACAGGGTAAAAAAAAGGTCCGCTTTCGGCGGACCTTTTTTAATATACAATATGCAGTATACAAATTACAATATTGATTTAAGATTATTGAATTACGATTTTTCGGGTAGAAGATTGCCCATCTACCATAACATTGCAATAATACAATCCCGCCGGAATGCCTGATACATCCAGGTCCAGCCTGTGGTCACCGGCATTAAGCTGCCCGAATTCCATGGTGCTGACTGTTTGTCCGATCACATTCAGCAGCTTCACTGATACGCCTGCATGATCTTCCAGCCTGATATTGAATTGAGCTTGTGTAGTGGTAGGGTTGGGATAAATATCCGACAATTCGAAGTTGAGCGATGCTTCGTTCTCTTCGATCCCAACAAAGACACTTTTAGGCACAGTCATCATGATCATGCTGTTCTCATTAGCTTCCGGTTGTTCATTGGGCCATTCGAAAGTACCGGGAGTTGGATCTTCCTGGAAAAGGAAATAAATGGTATTATCAACAACCGGGGCCATCGCAGGATAGGCACATTCAGAAAAAATGAATTGGAAATCATCATTCAGGTCGATCATGCCATTCCAGGTAGCACCACCATCAAAGGAGCTGTTTGCAATAATGTGCCGGTAGAGGAATTCACCATTTGTATAAGCGGGGGCCATATTGCTCGAAGCAACAAATATATTATCCAGAGCATCGATTGAGATCACCGGAAAACCGCACATCGCATTGGCATAGTTCGGTTGGTCTGTAGGAACTTCTACTCCATATTCGGGGTCATAACCGAAAACATACCCACAAATGTATCCACCCGCAGTCAGGTTATCAAGTCCGGTTGAACTTATGATAGTAGTATCAAGAGGGGCCATATCCTCATTCCAGTAGATCAATCCGTCAGTAGTCCAGGGTAAATATTTCCATTCACCAGCTTCAACTAGTCTCATCATCCTTGGGAAAACAACATGTGCCTTACCATCTGAATCGAGGGCAATAGAGGATGAGCCAACACCGCATCCAAAGACCTCGGTGTCGGTAGGAGGGTTGAGTGGATCGAAAGGAGTTTCCATAACTGTGATCATATCCCAGTTATCTCCATTATCTTCTGATTTAAATACCCAGCCACCCCATTGGTCTAAGCCATATGTAAAAGCAATGGTATTTCCCACGGGGTTGGCCCAGTTATATGAAAGCGCATTAATGGTTTCCAGATAATCTATACCTAAACCCTCAATAACGATTCCATCGGGGTCCCAGGTTTCGCCGCCATCGGATGACCGGAAGTATAAGAGGGCATTTTCCTGGCCCAGTACCGGTGTATCATAAGTGTATGCGAGCAAATGGATATGCTCATGGTTGTCACCGCTTGTCATCATGGATTGCCATACGATGGATGTTCCCGTTGGTCCGACAGCTTGTGTTTCCTCCCATTCGCCTTCACCCTTTACTTCCCTTTTGAAGAAAAGGATGGGGCCTTCGTTGGCGATATACTTATAGGAGCATATAATCTCGCCGTTTTCTCCCCATGGAGCATAACAAACAGTCCCAAGTCTTTCGTCAAAAGGTACACCCACGTGAGGGTCAGGGGTACCCCATTCAGTACCATCATAGTAATTGTATCCGGCGCCCCTTTGTGGAATAAGGTCCTCTCCCGCAGATGTCCAGGAAGCACCTATAGTACCATCGTCATAGGCCCATACACGGGGCATGATGTTTCCGTAGTTAATAGCTTGTGCATCATACCAGGTAGTGCCTATCACGATATTGTCATAAGCTTTCTGGCCGGGGACAATGGCGGGATAATCCTGTACCTGATCAGGATGTGCATATTTCATTGTAACACGTGAGGGATCGTTAGTTTCACCCTGTTGGGCATAGCTGATCAGTTGGGTACAGCAGATCGAAATAGCAAAAGCAAATAGTAAGAGTTTTTTCATGGTATAAAGAATTAGTTAAACAATGACATTATATTAGGAAAGGTAAAGTTAGTAATAATTGGGCGTAGATGGGAATTATTTCTTAAGTACTTGAAGTACTTGGAGTACTTGGAGTACTTGGAGTGGCCTTGTAGTAGTATTCACCCGGCATTGTTACAGAATTTAAGTATGAATTAAGAACGCTTGTTCTTCGGGCGCGAGGACTAAAGCACGCAGATACAGCCCCCAAATAAATGCGAAGCATTTACCTCCCCGGGCGCAGTCCGAGTTATAAGGCCTTTTTGAAATGCCGTGACTTAATCGAGGACCTTGTCCGGGGTGCCCTTTCTTTGGTTCGTTTCTTTGGGCAAGCAAAGAAATGAACAGAAAATCAAATTCTGCTCCAATACCTGGGCCACAGGCGCATGGGCGGGCCTACGCTTTCATAACAAGCAGCATAAGCAATGACGCGTTGTTTTTAAAATCTTAAAAACTCATATCTGAGGTATCAGTATCTTTAACCCAACAAGAATCAGGATTGGCGGCAAAGCTCATGCCGGCAAACCGTTTTGGTTCTTATCTAAGTTTTGTATATTTGTTTATCCTTAATTGTATTTCATATGCATGAACTAATCTCACTTCAGGAAGAGGCCCTGCAATGCACTAAATGTCAGCTGGCTA
>QMPN01000242.1 GCA_003648575.1 Bacteroidota bacterium | reverse complement strand
GGCATTTGTACGGACCAGCATTGTCGCATATTTGTCGGCCAGGTCCATCAGTTTGCCAAAGTAACCACTGAGGTCAGGATCAATGGTGCCGATCTTGCCATCATACACTTCGCCGGTGCTTCCGTTCAGTGAGATCCAGTCGCCTTCATTATATGTTTTGCCATCCACTTCCATGGTGCGGGTCTTATAGTCGATCTTCACGGTGCCTGCACCGGAAACGCAACATTTTCCCATGCCACGTGCCACAACGGCAGCGTGTGAGGTCATCCCTCCGCGAGCGGTAAGGATACCCCTTGCAGTGTTCATGCCTTTCAGGTCTTCAGGCGATGTTTCTATACGTACGAGGATCACATCTTTGCCTTTTTCTGCCCATTCTTCAGCATCATCGGCATGATATACGATCTGTCCGGTAGCTCCACCGGGAGAAGCCGGTAGGCCTTTGGCCACTACACGGGCTTCCTCGATGGCATTCTGGTCGAATACCGGGTGCAGGAGTTCATCAAGCTTGTTGGGCTCATTACGCAGGAGGGCTGTTTCTTCATCCAGCATGCCTTCGTCGAGCATTTCCATGGCGATGCGCACCATGGCGGCACCTGTACGTTTGCCGTTACGGGTTTGCAGCAGCCAGAGACGTCCGTCCTGTATGGTGAACTCAAGGTCTTGCATATCTTTATAATGGTCTTCAAGCTTCTGTTGAATGTCGTCAAGCTCTTTGTACAGCCCCGGCATCACCTCTTCCAGTGAAGGGAAGCTTGTGGCACGTACCTCTTCGCCAACATTGGCAAGCACTGCCCAGCGCTGTGATCCTTCTTTGGTGATCTGCTGCGGTGTACGGATACCGGCCACCACGTCTTCACCCTGTGCATTGATAAGGTATTCGCCGTTGAAGATATCTTCACCGGTACCCGCATCACGGGTAAAGGCAACACCTGTGGCAGAGTTATCGCCCATGTTACCGAATACCATTGCCTGTATGTTTACCGCTGTTCCCCATTCATCAGGGATGCTGTTGAGTTTCCTGTAATAAACTGCACGGTCGTTGCCCCATGAGTCAAATACAGCGAGGACTGAGCCCCAGAGCTGTTCCCATGGATCGCTTGGGAAATCTTTGCCTGTATTTTCTTTTACGGCAGCTTTAAAGCGGCGGACCATTTCTTTGAGGTCGTCGGCAGTGAGGTCGGTATCGAGTTCTACGCCTTTTTCTTCCTTCAGTCTATCTATGATCACCTCGAAAGGGTCAAGGTCTTCTTTCGAAGCAGGTTTCATGTCCATAACCACATCGCCGTACATCTGTACAAAACGGCGGTATGAATCCCAAGCAAACCTTTCGTTGCCTGAGTTTTTTGCAATGCCTTCAACGGCAGCATCGTTCAGCCCGAGATTAAGCACGGTATCCATCATGCCCGGCATGGAAGCCCTGGAGCCTGATCTCACAGATAGGAGAAGCGGGTTTTCGTTGCTTCCGAAGGTTGTTCCCATAACTTCTTCCAGGAATTTAACACCCTGTTCTACTTCAGCCTTGATGGCTTCAATGGTTTTATCCGGTCCCTTTATAAAATAATCATTACAAACCTCAGTGGTGATGGTGAATCCGGCAGGTACAGGAACACCGATAAGGTTCATCTCGGCCAGGTTGGCGCCTTTGCCACCCAGCAGGTTTTTCATTGTTGCATTTCCTTCGGCAGTTCGATTTCCGAAGGTGTAAATGTGCTTTTGATTACTCATTATTGCTAATAGTTTATATATGTTTCTGATTTTTAACTACTTGACTTTTGAAATTTAAGCTTACGAAGGTACGAAAAAAGCATGGAGAATTTTAGGCTTAATGATAAAATAATATGCTTCTTGAGTGTTGAGTGTTGAGTTTTGAGTTAGTGTTGAGTGTTGAGTTTTGAGTTAGTGTTGAGTGTTGAGTTTTGGGTTATTCACTTCAAATAGGCACTAGGCACTGGGAACTATCCTGTCCTCTCCCGGCAATACAATTGCCTAATACCCAATCTGCTTTCTATTTTGCTGCTCTTGATCTAATTTATCTTTTTCTATCAGGTAATTTATAGCCTCATATACATCTTTAAAATGCCGATTATATTTTTTCTCAAGCTCAGTAATCTTGTCTGATAATTCTTTGTAATCCAATAAGAATTGTTTTAAAGCAATGAAAGCACGTACGATGGAAATACTTGTGAGTCTTGCTTTTTTACTCTTAAGAACATTTGCAAGCATAGTTACACCATGCTCTGTAAAGACTTTAGGTAGAGCTGCTTTAGGCTTCGTAGTGGGGTATGTCATCACAATTTGTGATGACATATTCTCCCACTCTTTCTTGCTTAATTGAAACATGAAATCTTTTGGAAAGAGGTCAATATTCCTCTTTACTGCCTGATTGAGTATCCTGGTCTCTACCTCATAAATGATAGCCAGATCAAAGTCAAACATCACCCAATAAGGTGTTAAGTGTTAGGCGTTGGGTGTTGGGTGGATTTTTAATTTTTAGTTTTGAATTTTAAATTATTCACTCCAGATAGGCACTAGGCACTTGGCACTAGGAACTATGCACTAGGAACTATG
Source organism: Bacteroidota bacterium (assembly GCA_003648575.1). The sequence goes on along the minus strand of QMPN01000242.1, from coordinate 2,388 downwards.
AACTCCCTGCCCCCTGCCCCCTGAACCTCATGCGAAATTGTGAGGCCTCAACCCTTGACATACATCTGTCACTTTCGTATTTTTGATCACAATTGGTAATTTATCTTTAATCAATTCCAAATCATAGGCCTTATGAAAACTATTCTATCTTTCCTGATTATTATTTTTGTGTTCACATTCTCAGCCTTTTTGCAAAAGGTGGTTCCAGGTGATCGTGTGCAAACCCGTGTTAATGTGCGTGACATGCCCTCAACATCAGGCATAGTGATTGGCAGCCTGGAGATCGGAGAATCGGCAGTGCTGATCACAGATACCATCCCTTATTGGTACCAGGTCATTGTTAATACGGGCGATACGGGCTATGTGAGCAAAGCCTGGACAAGCATTGTCGAGGCACCGGCCGTTTCTGATAAGGGAGACCTTGTGATCGGTTCGTGGAACATCAAATGGTTTGGTAATTCTTCTAATGATAAGCATAATTACCAGGCCATGGCAGATATAGTTATGGAGATGGATGTATTGGCTATTCAGGAGATCAAGGGTAATCATTTCACTGATCGACTCGATTCCTTGCAGGCCGAGCTGGGCAGTAGGGGATATAATTATACATATATTTTCAGTGAGGAAACAGGATACAAGGGCAATCCCGGTGAAGATAAGAACAATTACGTTGAACGCTATGCATATTTCTGGGATGTAGACAGGGTGGAGCTGATCAATCCGGATACTCCTTATTATTATATCAGTGAGCCCATCATTAATAATCCACATTTCCGCGCCGTACCCATTGTGTCTGATTTTAAGGTGAAGAGTGAGGAGGGTTTTGATTTCAGGATTGTTACTATTCACACCGTGTATAATGAAAAAATTGAGGAGGTCAGGGCAGCTGAGATCAGGTTTTTGCACGAATGGATGAATGAGCAGGTCTTTAATCTTGATATCCAGGAGAAAGATATTTTCATTATCGGCGACTTCAATGCAAATCCTAAAGGGCAAACGGCCTTTTTCGATAGCATTATTACAGACACAACAGGATACAGAGTGATCTTCAATGAACCGCTCCTGGCAGGTGAATCTTCAAAACGGACTACCATCCTGGTGAAGCAGAACATTACAGAAAAAGACCATCAGCTACCTGCATACGATCATCTGCTTCTGTCGAAACATACTACTTATGCTATTCCAATTTATCCCATTACATGGGCATCAGGGATAATTGGTGTTGGCGAATTCGACCAGGAGCAGAAATGGGAGGGAATGACCAGGCATGAGATTATCGCTGCCATGTCTGATCATAGGCCTGTATGGATCAAGCTGGATTACAATACGGAAGACCGGGATTAGCAGTTGACGGTTGACGGTTGACGGTATGCAGCCAGCACACCTACGCTAAAGCTTCGGTGCACAAAGCAACCAGTAGCCAGTAACCAGTAGCAAGTAACTGTTAAAAATATCTCATCTTTTCATTGACTTTTCTCAACCTATTTTTCGTATGTTTGTTTGCCTAAGAATTAGCCATTATCAATTCGCTTAAACCACTGCAAATGAAGCATATCATCGGAATACGCCACGAAGACAAATACCTGATGGAACGCAGGGTGGCACTCATCCCGGAGCATGTTAAGAAACTTATCAACGAAGAGGGACTGGAATTTATCGTTGAGGAATCCCCTAAAAGAATATTCACCCACCGGGAATTTGAAAATGCCGGTGCGAAGATCGTCACAGATCTCAGTCCGGCAGATGTTGTTTTTGGGGTAAAGGAAATGCCTATCGACTTCTTTGAAAAAGGAAAGACATACATCTTCTTCTCCCACGTTATCAAGGGCCAACCCTACAATATGCCCATGCTGAAAGCTATGATGGAGAAAGGCGTGAACCTTATAGAATATGAAAAGGTGACCGATGAGCTGGGCCGCAGGCTGATCTTCTTCGGGAAATTTGCCGGACTGGCAGGGATGATAAACTCAATTTGGGCGTTGGGTCAAAGGCTCAGGGTGCAGGGTGTGGAAACCCCTTTCGTGAAGATCAGGCAATCGCATACCTATGATTCGCTTGAGGAGGCGAAGGAAGATATCCGAAAGGTAGGCCTGGAGATAGCTGCCAGAGGATTGCCGGCAGAAATATGCCCCCTCACCATCGGTTTCACCGGTTATGGCAATGTTTCCGTGGGAGCACAGGAGATCGCAGGCCTCCTGCCTTCGATGGAAGTTTCCCCTGAAGAATTGTTGACATTGAAAGACCGCAAGGATCTTCCCAATAATGTGATCTATAAAACGGTTTTCAAGGAGTGGGACCTTTCGCAACCCAATGATGCCAATGCCGGGTTTGAACTTCAGCATTACTACAAGCATCCTGAAGAATATCATAATGTTTTCGAACAATATG
>QMPN01000241.1 GCA_003648575.1 Bacteroidota bacterium | reverse complement strand
TTCTGATAAATACTGGGCTGTTAATACTCCTTCCTTTGATACTATTCAAGTACCTTATCCAGAAAAAGAAAATCAGATGATTATTACTTATAGGGCAGACCATGACCCTATAGTAATTACAGAAACAAGTAATTTAAATGATATATATGTACCCATTTCGCCTAGTTATTTAGAACCTCTATTATTGTATATAGCTGCTAGAGTTTATACGAATATGACCACTAATGAAGGTAACGAAGGGAATAATTATACCGCTAAATTTGAAGCATCTATTAAGCAAATAGAGCAGTTAAATTTAAAAACTAACGTGGACACACAAAATATTAAACTCGATGAAAATGGGTGGGTATAATGGGTATAACAAATTCTAATGTCTCTTATAGTGGCTTAGTAGAAAAATATATAGGAACCGCTTACGATACAGTTAAGTATGTCGCAGATAATATGACATATGTTATTGCTGTAGGTGAGATTGATGGTATTGAGGATATTGCTGATGATATTGCCGAAGCAATTGTTATTGTTGAAGCAGCAGTAGTAAGAGCAGAAGCAGCAGCATTAGCTGCAGAGGCTTCAGAGATTAATGGAGCAGCTAGTGCTGCTACAGCAGCGGCAGATGCAGCAAGTGCTCAAGCAGCAGCTATTCAGACAGGCAATGATGTTGTTCAAACAGGTCAGGATGCATCTCAGACTGCATCTGATGTAGTTATCACCAACTCTAATGTTATTATTACTAATGATAATGTAACTAAGACAAATGCAGATGCTGCTCAGACGCAAGCAGATGCAATTCAAACACAGACTGATGTAGTGACTACGGGTGCCAATGCTGATAGAGCAGAGACAGCAGAAGCCAACACAGAAGCAACTTGGGGAGAGTTTGATGAACTCTACTTAGGTGCTCATGCGGTTCCTCCTATTGTTGATAATAATGGTGCTCCCCTTCAAATAGGTGCTTTGTATCAAGATACCGCTTCAGACCCTGACTTAATGAAGTTTTGGGATGGTGCAGTATGGAAGACAGCCTATGCTACTTCAGATGCAGTAAATCATGCTTCATTAACTGGACTGTCTGCAGATGATCATAGTGTAGGTATAAATGCTTATCTAAATAATCTCCGACATGGATTAATTATCGGTAATCCTCATGGAGTTACTAAATCAGAAGTAGGTCTAGGAAATGTAAACAATACCTCTGATGCAAATAAAGAAATATCAAATGCCACCAAAATTGCTTTAGATGCTAAAATAACAGAACCTGTTATTCCTCCTGTAGCAGGAGGTTTAGTTTTGGTAAGTGATGCTACTGGTGAAGTTACAGTTTGGGAAGAGAGGGTATCTCCAACTGATTTAAACAATGGATTAGCTACTAAAGAAAATAATTTAGGAAATCCTGATGTAAATGGTAAAGTAATATCTAGTACGGCTGCCGGAGTTAGAAGTTGGATTAAAGCAGCTTCTGCTTGGTTAGACCTAGAAGATACCCCTAACAGTTATGTAGGAAATGCAGGTAGATTAGTATCTGTTACCGGTTCAGAAGATTCTCTTGAATTAGTAGATTATTCCACAGCATTATTTATTGGTACTACCCCAAAGGCCAGTCCAGTAGCTGGAGCTTTATGGTTAAATTCAAATGATGGTCAAATTTACACTTGGTATACATCCCCTATCGGTGGCAACTCACAATGGATAAAAGATAACGTAGGAGCTATATAATGGATATTAAAGATGTTATCTCTTATAACCCTTTTACCGGTATTCTTACACGTAAGATTAACAGAGCAAAACATCTGGCAGGTGAGGTAGTAGGTAGTGTAAATGGTAATGGTTATCTAACAACTAAATTTAAAAGTAAAAGCATTAAGTGCCATCAAATTGCATGGTTTTTAACTTATGACTATTGGCCTAAAGAAATTGACCATATCGATGGAAATAGGTTAAATAATAAATTAGAAAATTTACGTGAAGTTACTAGACAAGAAAATGTGAGAAATACTCAAGTATATAAAAATAGTCCCTTTAATATACATGGTATTTCTAAACGTGGTAATAAATATAGAGCATATATTACTGTGAACAATAAATTGATACAGTTAGGCTCACATTTAAAATTAGAAACTGCCATTATAATTAGAAAAGCAGCAGAAGCATGGTGGGGATTTCACCCTAATCATAGTAGATTAAGTCAAGGAGAAGGTTCTTGAGTGCATTAGAATTACCTGATAACCCTACGCTAGGGCAAGAATATACACATGAAGGTGTAATATGGAAATGTGATGAAGATACATTACCTATATGGTCACAAAAGAATCCTGATTATTTAAAGATAGATGGTTCTAAAGCTATGATAGGACAATTACAAATTACTCCTACTATTCCTACTGCAGATAATCATGCAGTAAGAAAAGATTATGCGGATAAAGTAAGTGAAATTATTACTGCTTTATCCAAAGAAATAAATATTAATTCTTTAGTAGATGTATTCATATACGATTCAAATGGAGATACAGATACAACTTGGATTGATTCTACTAGTATAGCTTATCCATCTGTAACAATATTTACTTTATCTACAACAATTCTTACTATATATAATGCAAATAGTTATGATTTAACTGAAGTAGCTACTATTAATACTAATGGAGCAAAATCAGTAGTAGCACATAATGGCTTCATTTATATTGGTTCAACTACTGGATTAAAATCTTATGAAATTGCTTTAGATTATGCAGAAGTAGATTTAACCTCTCGTTTAATAGCAGCCACTGTAAATGATTTAGCAGTTACTATTGAATTATCTGGAGATGATTCAGGTAAAACTATTATAGGTGTTGCTACTCCTGCTGGGGTTACAATATTAAACTCAAATGCTACTGAAATAGATATTACAGCTACTACGTATATCGGTAATGAGTTTATTGAGTTTGATGTAAATAATAAAGTGTATATTACTGCATCTGATTTAGTTATTTTAAGATATGATTCAATACCTATTGTGAATACAGTAGATGGTTGGAATGTTTTATATGGTAATTTAAATGAGACTCCTGCTTTAGTAATTGACCCAGAATTAACAGGAATACAGGATGTAAACACCTGTAAGCTTACTTTAGATAGTATGATAGCCATTGGTTACCCTAATCACTTAACCCTCCTTAAAGAGGACTCTATAGAATCTGATGGTATGGTGCATTTTGTAGCTTCAGATTATGCTTCTGGTTGGCAAAAAGGAGATATTCAAGGTGCGTGGTTATCAAGTACTGATAGCAGAAATCTTATTGATACTGAACGAGTACAAAATCCTGCATTTACTTCATTAGATTCTTGGATTAAAGATGGATTAGGGACATTAGCTTTAGATACTCAAAGATTATTAGTAACCAATGATGGTACAGGTTCTGATAGAACTCTTGCATGGCAAGCAGTAGCTGTTGAAGTAGGGAAAAAATATAGAGTAGCTATTGATGGTACAGATTCTAGCATAGCAGCAACTATGAGAATAAGGTCTGGTACAGATATTAATGCTGGAGTTATATTTTATGATGCTGGAGTTGGTACAGATTTTTTTTATGATTTTGTAGCCACTGAAACAAGTGTTACTATTTCACTAAGGGGTACTGATAATACAGCTAGTGGTACTTCATATTATGATAATGTTTCTCTTACAGATGTAGATATTGATAGGTCTTATCAGTCTATTAATCTTAAAGTATTTGGTACTATTACACGTCCTGAAGCTAATACAGGTACAGAATTAAGGGCATATGATAATTTCAGTGCTAGTAACTATTTACAACAAACAGATACTAGATTTGCTGATACTTTATTTACTTATGGTTGGGTTAAAGATGCTGTTAATGGTTGGGAATTCAAACATGGTGTAGTAAATAGTAATCCTATTGATGGATTAACTATTGCAGGTGATGTATTAAAGATAGCAGGTTCTTTGCCTAAAGCATTAATTAGATTAGGCCCAGAATTATCTGAAAGTCAGTTAACTTATGTAGAAGAGACAGAACAAGTGTTATTCTTAGCAAATAATAAGTGCACTTTGCAAGGAAACTTAAATGCAGTAAATGCTTTAGGACATGCTCAAGATATAAATATATTAACGGTATGTGTCTCTGATTCTACTACCGAATTTAATACTCTTAATGTTATTTCTAATTCTACGGATATTAATACTTCAGTTTATCAAAGCTGTGGTGGTAAAAAGGTTGTAGGGAGCTAATATGAGTGCTACATATACACAAGATGAAATGAATGTTCGTGAGGTTATGAATACTATAACCTGTGGTGGAGGCTTAGGTACTACAAATGTAGTAGCAGCATCCAGTGATAATGAATGGGATGGTGGCAATGCTGCTACTTTATATTCCGTAGTTGATATAGAAATAGAGTGTGGAGGAGCAGTATAATGAGTTCGATTATTCGTCAGCGTAGAGATTCAACAGTAAACTGGACATCAGAGAATCCTGTAATTCCTGCAGGTCAATTGTGTTTCGATACCGATTTAAATTTATATCGGATGGGTAATGGTGTTGATAATTATCTAGATTTAACGCCTGGTGGATTAACGGGTGTATTATCGACTGATTTGGATTTTAACGGCTTTACAGCTAATAAGACTGCAGTAAGACAAATAGCTGATGCAAGCCCTGCAGATGCTTCTACACATCCATTTGATTACTCCCTTGGTGATATGCAGAAAGTTACTTGTCCAGCAGTAGGAACACTTACAATGTCATTTGCTAACCTTCCAATAGGAGATGTAGCAGCATTTATTATTGACCTGGTTAATGGTGGTGACTGTACTGTTTCTTGGCCTGTAGGGACTCAATTTGATACAGGTATTGCACCCACACTTACAGTAGCAGGTACTGATAGATTATTGGTTATTAAAGATAGTTCAGAAGTCTATACAGTTATTGTGTCAGCTTTGGATATAAAATAATGAGTATATTTAAAAGTATATTA
>QMPN01000240.1 GCA_003648575.1 Bacteroidota bacterium | reverse complement strand
TTTTCCCACCAGGCTATCTCACCATTCTTTCCATAGTAATCGAAGCCCGAACAGAGAATGTCAAGATCACCGTCTTCATCCACGTCTTTAAGGTCAATGGTATGTGCACCCTTAAAGTCATCATCGACAATTTGTTCAGTGAAATTTTCATTTCCATCGTTCACAAAGTATATAATATCGTTGATCATCCAGGCAGCACTCACTATATCTATATCTCCATCCCCATTAAGATCAGCTGCCCGTACTGATCTTGCTCCTGAGAATCCTTCCTTCAGGACAGACATCGTAAATGAACTGCTCCCTTCATTCCTGTACCAGGCAACAGTACCACCATTGTGCTTGCCACAGGCAAGGATATCGATCTTTCCGTCAAGATCAATATCGGCGGCAGAAACATCATAACCAATAGTAAATGTATCGCTTACAATATGTTGTTCGAATTCAATTGTCTGTGAGAACATCGACAGGCTCCACAGAAGAATGATGAATGAGTATGCTATTTTTTTCATAATACTAAGGTTTGGTGATTTTCCCGGCAAGGAAGTGTTCATGTACATGTTTCGCTCCCCGGAAAACCAGTTTTTGTACCACAAAAGTTTAAGACTTCATATTAAAATGCAAAAGAAATAGACCAGCCTGGCCGGATTCTCCACCAATGGGTTATTGAGAGGGGTAAAGTAGATAAGTCGCTTAAAATATAATATTAGACAGGAAAAAGGGTTGATTGGTCGATTATATGTGGTATTCGTCAATTTATAAGGGATATTTGCCTTAGAAACACTATATTTGAAATAATCTTATCTTCTGATGAGCAATCAAGCCTCCCATAGGTATTCAAAAATCAACAAAAAGGATGTCCTGTATCATGGTATATTTTGGATCCTGATCATAGTCTTTTTTACTGCTGAGCTGATGATATATCAGCCGGAGCGTGGGTTGATCATGACAATAGGACGCTTATTATTTTCCGTCATTGTTGATATGATGGCCGCCTATTTTACAGTATACTTCCTGATCCCAAGGTTTATATTTAGAAAAAAGTACCTGCTATTTGCCTTGTTCTTCATATTGTCAGCGGTCGCCTTAGTATATCTGCAGCGTGTTATCATCTTTTATGTTTCATATCCCATCTTTGCCCCCGACCTCCTGGAGGGAAAGACATTCCATACCTTTTATCCGCTCTATGCTTTCATGAATATTTACACCGCGACTGCAGTATTTGCAACGCTTTATTTTACCCGGTACTGGTTTGTCAGTCAGCAGCAAAAGAAAGAACTGGAAGAGCAGAACCTGCAAAGCGAGCTTACCTTATTGAGAAGCCAGATAAGCCCGCATTTCCTCTTTAACACCCTGAATAATATTGATTCATTGATCTTTCTGAATCAAAAATGGGCTTCCGATGCAGTGATCAAGTTATCGGAGATATTAAGGTATATGCTTTATGAAGCCAACACGGATCGTGTTCCCCTTAACACCGAAGTCTCATATCTGAAAAGCTATGTCAAGCTTCAAACACTTCGGCTGGAAAGTGAGGACTTCGTTGAATTCAGTGTTAAAGGAAAACTCGCCGACAGGGTTATTGCCCCCATGATATTGATACCCTTTGTTGAAAATGCGTTCAAGCATGGCCTTAAGAATGTCTCTTCTCCGGGTATCGTTATTAAAATTAAAGTGATCGATCATGAGATTAATTTTGAGATCATGAACCATCTGAATCTTGAGAAAGAGATAAATAAGGATGATACCAGGGGGATCGGGCTTGCCAATGTTAAACGAAGGCTAAGCTTAATATATCCCGATCAACACTTTCTGGAGGTAGGAGAAGAAGGCGGAGCATATACCGTGAAACTAAAAATATATACATCGTGAAAATTAAATGCATTGCCATAGACGATGAACCCCTGGCCCTGGAAAAGATCAAGGGATATATTGAGCGTGTAGATCACCTGAAACTATCCGGCACATTCAGCAATGCCATTGATGCACTGGCTTTTCTTCAGACCGAAAAAGCCGATATGATTTTTCTCGATGTTCAGATGGAGGAACTCACCGGCATACAAATGATAGAATCTATGGCAGAAATGCCTGTAGTTATCCTGACTACGGCGTATGACAAGTATTCTATCGCAGGCTATAACCTGAATGTGACGGATTACCTGCTTAAGCCATACTCATTTCAACGATTTATGCAGGCTGTGAATAAAGCCTACGATGCCTTATCAATCAGGAGGAAAGAGAAGCCACAACTGATCACAAACAATGGCGAAACATCTCTTAAAGGCTTTATGTTCGTTAAGTCGGAGGGGAAGCTGGTCAGGGTTGATTACGATAAAATGCTGTATATCGAAGGAATGAAAGACTATGTGAGGATACATACTTTCTCTGATAAGATCATGACCATGCAGGGAATTACGCATCTAATGGATTACCTGCCGGAAAATCGATTTGTAAGAATTCACCGGTCCTATATTGTAGCCATAGATAAAATAGAAGCTATTGAAAGGCAAACTGTATTTATCGACAATGAAATACTGCCGATAGGGAGCAGCTATAAAAAGCACTTCATGTATGTGATAGAGCATCACAAACTTTCCTAGCAAGATCTAAATTATTCCCAAATCCTTCTCGCCGCCATCTCTCTTCCATTCATGCTGAAGATCAACCCGTTCACCTTGCCACTTTCATGGGATATGGGTGTTGCTTATTGAGTATGACGCAGGGAAATATATCGAGCCAGGCAACCAATTAAACTTTTTGCCTACTTATTTGTTTATAACATTTATAATAATACTTGTTGCATTTGCCGCGAAAATAGCAAAGCACAAACCTGATTAACAACAACGAAGATTTAACACAATGAGAAAAAACCTACTTACTTTATTAGGCATGGTTCTGATGTTGAGCGCTATAAGCCTTAACGCACAGGACGAAACCGAATCACCGGAGATGATTGCCACTGCAGTCGGACATAAGGTGATCGGACCAATAAGAGATTTTCCTGCCCTCTCACCTGCCCAACTTGAAGCCCTGGCAGAAGAAGAGGCCAAGGTGAAAAGGAACCAGGATCTGAAAATCAGGAACTTTCCTTTTTATGAACAGAATAAACTTGATGGACCCGATCCGGCATGGCAGTCAGAGATGGGAAAAAACAAGGGATCCAAAGGTATACTGCAAAACTGGAGTGGACAATCCACTTACTCCAACCCTCCTGATGATAATGGTACAACAGGCCCTAACCATTATATGCAGACCATCAACTCAAAATATACGATTTATAACAAAACCGGTTCTCTGCTCGCAGGTCCGACAAACTTGAACGTTTTCTTTTCCGGACTCCCGGGAGGGAATAATAACGATGGTGACCCCGTTGTGCTCTTTGATGAGCAGGCTCAGCGCTGGCTGATGGCAGAATTTTCCGGTGCATGGTCAAATCCTGACTATATGCTCATCGCCATCTCTCAGACCGATGATCCTACAGGAAGTTGGGATGCCTGGTCGTTTGTTATGAATGGCTTCCCGGATTATATGAAGTTTGGTGTTTGGAGAGACGGTTACTATATGGGTACCAACACCTATAGCGGAAGCGATATTTATGTGTTTGAAAGAGATGAGATGCTCGCCGGCGGATCCAGCCCTCAAATGGTACAGTTTAACAATCCTTACCGCCCGAACAGCGGATTTCATTGTGTGCTTCCTATAGATAATGATGGCACTTTTGCACCCAGCGGAACTCCCGGAATGTTTCTTACCATAAATGATAATGCCTGGGGAGGAAGTACCAGCGACCAGCTCTGGCTTTTCGAGCTTGATGTAGACTGGACCACTCCCAGCAGCTCTACCTTTTCCAGGGTACAACAAATCGACGTGGCTTCTTTCGACAGTAACTTTGGTTCTACCTGGGAAAATATTAAACAGCCCGGTACCGGACAAAAACTGGATGCCATAAATCAAATTTTGATGCACAGGGTGCAATACCGTAACTTCGGGAGCTCCCAGACTATCGTATGTAACCACAGCGTTGATGTGGATGCTACTGACCATGCCGGTGTGCGCTGGTATGAACTCGAACATAATGGCACCGACTGGGAAGTAAGACAACATGGTACTTACGCTCCTGATGACGACAGCCGCTGGATGGGAAGCATCGCCATGAATGGTAGCCACGAAATTGCTGTGGGTTACTCAGTTTCCAGCAATACTACATATCCAAGCATCCGCTACGCGGGACAATCTGCCGCTGAGAATGCAACAGCATCGGGAATACTGGATATTGCTGAAGAATCTATTTATGCCGGAACATCATCACAGACTTCCAGCGAACGCTGGGGCGATTATTCAAACCTGTCTGTTGATCCAGGTGATGACCACACTTTTTGGTTCACTACACAATACAATATCAGCTCATCCAACAAAGGAACCAAGGTCGCTTCCTTTGAATTTGCCCCTGCTACACTCGTAGCCAATTTTGAAGCCGATAACACAACACCATCAACAGTTGATACAGTAAATTTCACCGACCTGACTACGGCAGGGCCCGACACATGGCTGTGGACGTTTACGCCCAATACTGTTACCCACTTATTCTGGTCAAACAATACAATTGAAAATCCGATTGTGAGATTTGATGCTCCGGGTTTATACACCGTAGAACTCACTGCAAGTAATGCAGGCGGTTCACATACCGTCACCAAGCTTGATTATATCGATGCAACTGTTGTTATGCTGGCACCTGTTGCTGATTTCGAAGCCGACAACACAAATCCTGGTTTAACGGATGTTGTACAATTTACCGACCTCACTGTTAATGATCCGACATCATGGTCATGGTTTTTCTCTCCCACAACAGTAACTTATATGAACGGAAGTACCGCTGCATCTCAAAACCCGGAAGTACGCTTTGATGCTGCCGGCTTATATACCGTGACGCTGATATCGACCAACAGTATTGGCTCTGATGACGAAGTAAAAGTTGACTATATTGATGCTACGGATG
>QMPN01000239.1 GCA_003648575.1 Bacteroidota bacterium | reverse complement strand
TGATTTGCAATAAGTCAGACGAACAGCAGATCCGTCAGATCGTGAACGATGTGCGGATTGAAAAGGGCGAACAGTTTGTATAAATTTTGGATTTTGAATTTTGGATTTTGAATTAATATTTAAGGATATGAGAAAACTATTTTACTTTTTTGTTGGTTTGTTGATGTTGGTATCAACAAATACGAAAGCAGATGAGGGCATGTGGATCCCCCTGCTGGTTGAGCGCTTAAACTATGTCGACATGCAGGAGATGGGCCTGAACCTGACTGCAGAAGAGATCTATAGTATCAACAATTCAAGCCTCAAGGATGACATTGTCATTTTTGGCGGAGGTTGTACAGGTGAGATCATTTCAGAGGAAGGCTTATTGTTGACCAATCACCATTGTGGTTTTGGCAATATTCAATCACACAGTACGGTAGAGCATGATTACCTGAGCGATGGCTTCTGGGCCATGAGCAAAGAGGAAGAACTGGTCAATCCCGGATTAAGTGTCCGCTTTCTGGTGCGTATCGAAGATATGACCGAGAGAGTGCTTGCCGGATTGAATGATGGCATGACCGAAGATGAGCGTAAAGAGGCCATCAATAAGATCGGTGATGAGATCAAAGCAGAAGCTACTGAAGACACCCATTATAATGCATCAGTGAGGAGCTTTTTCAGAGGGAATGAGTTTTACCTTTTTGTGTATGAAATCTTCAAAGATGTTCGCCTGGTAGGTGCTCCTCCTTCTTCTATTGGGAAGTACGGTGCCGATACCGACAACTGGATGTGGCCCCGCCATACTGGTGACTTTTCTATGTTCAGGGTGTATACAGCTCCTGACGGAACTCCTGCCGCTTATGCAGAAGAAAATGTCCCTATGAAGCCCAAGCACCATTTACCGGTTTCCGTTAAGGGTGTTGAGCAAGGCGACTTTGCCATGATCCTCGGGTACCCGGGTGGCACAGACAGGTATCTGACCTCATATGGTGTTGAGCTTGCTGTGGATGAGTCAAATATGACCATTGTTAAGATCAGGGCAGAAAAGCTTGCCATTATGCGCGAAGGCATGGATGCTGCTGCTGCCGTAAGAATACAATATGCTTCTAAATATGCCCGTACTGCCAATTACTGGAAATATTTCATCGGACAAACCAAAGGACTCAAACGTTTGAAGGTATATGATAAAAAAGTTGAGCTCGAAGATAGCTTTACAAGCTGGGTGAGCGCTAATCCCGCCAGAAAAGCCAAATACGGACAGGCCCTGCCCGATATTGAAAAAGGGTTTAACATCCTGAGGGAATACAACCTCTCGAGGTGGTATTACCGCGAAGCTATTTCCAGGGGAAGTGAAATCCTTGGAGCTGCCGCTCGGTTTGCAGGACTTCGCAAGCAGCTCTTAGAAAAAGCCGATCAGGAAGTGATCGATAAGTCTGTAAACAAGCTACGGTCAAGGGTTGATGGTTACTTCAAGAATTACAATGCTACCATTGATCAGAATTTGCTGGCCGCCATGATGAAAATGTATTACGAGAATGCTCCGGTGGAACAACAACCGGAATTCCTGCAAAAATTAGGTGCTAAAAACGATGGTGATTTTACCGAATGGGCTGCTATGGTATTTGAGAAAAGTCTCTTTGCAAGCAAGGAAAAAATGCTGGCATTCCTGGAAAATCCTAAAGCGAAGACCATTGGAAAAGACCCTGCCTATGAAGCCATTAAAGCTTTTAGTAACAATTACACAGGCATCAACGAAAAGATGGCTGAAGCTGACGATTACCTGGCAAAAGGAAGAAGGCTGTTCGTTGCCGGTCTGAGAGAAATGGATGGCGACAAGGTCTTTTACCCGGATGCTAACTTCACAATGCGTCTTACATATGGCAGCGTGCAGGATTACTATCCGGCAGATGCCGTAAGGTTTGAATATTATACCACCCTCGATGGCGTAATGGAAAAGGAAGATCCTGCTAACTGGGAATTCGTGGTTCCGGAAAAGCTGAAGGAACTGTATGAAGCTAAAGACTATGGTATCTATGGCGAGGGAGATGTGATGCCTGTTTGTTTCCTGACCAACCATGACATTACAGGCGGTAACTCCGGAAGCCCTGTTATCAATGGCGACGGTGCACTGATCGGCCTTGCCTTCGACGGCAACTGGGAAGCCATGAGTGGCGACATTGCCTTTGAACCTGCTTTACAGCGGACCATCAATGTGGATATCCGTTATGTGCTCTTTATTATCGATAAATATGCAGGAGCACAGAACATCATCGACGAACTAACGATCGTAAAATAATAGATACGGGTGCCGCCTGATCCCGGATGGTACCCGTTTTTCTTCCCCCCCCAATTCATCATCCATCATCCATAATTCATAATCAAGATGGATGTAAGGAAACAAACATTTCCTCGTCTAAACTGTTTTAGTAATTACAAGCTTTGGAATATGAATGTAAAATATCTACTCATTATTTTCTTTTTCCTGCTGCCATTTTCATTCCAGGCACAGCAGACATTACTAGATCCTGAGCGATTGTGGACGATGGTTGAAACACATTGTCAGCCGCAGGGAAACGTATATTCTAGCCACTACCTGAAAGTTGCCGGGGCCGACACTACCATAGAAGGAAATGTGTATAAAAAGCTTGATTATTCTGCAGATGAAGCCCAGACCCTATGGTATGAATACGGCGGCTTTATCAGGGAAACACCGGAGGGAAAGGTATATTATCGCAGGTCGGGGCTGGACGAAGGCCTGATCTATGATTTCAGCGCTCAGCTGGGCGATACCGTGGTGGTACTTAACCAGGAATTGATCTCTGAGTCCCTGAATATGGTCGTGATCCTTGAGGATTCCATGCTGCTGGAAGACGGATGGCACCGGATCATGATACTGGAAGACGACAATTTTCCGGGAGAAGAAACCTGGATAGAAGGTATTGGGAGCGTTTCAGGCCTTGTGAGAAGTTGCCAGAATGCATTCGGATCATCCTGTGGTGATTATAATTTACTCTGTACCTCTGATGGCGACATTTCTGTATATATCAATCCTAACTTCCCTTCCTGCTGGTATGTCACCACCAGAATTGGCGATGGAGTAGAGATCAATACTCTCAAATTATATCCCAATCCTGTCAGGGATGTGCTGACTATTGAAGGAGAATTCCTGAAAACAGGACAAAACTACCGTATACAGCTAATCGATTTTACCGGCAGGACAGTTATAGACCGGGAAACAAGCTCCTCACAGCTTGATATGAGCAAGCAGGTCAGTGGTATGTATTTTTTGCATTTACAAACATCTTCTGCAAACTATTCCGGAAAGATCCTCAAGTATTAACATCTCTTAAGGATTTACATTAGATAAACTTGTTATGGATTCCTTATTTTTGATCCGGTATGAATTGGTTTGTTTTCTGGATTATCATCTATCTTGTTGTGATCGCATGGTTTGCTTTTCGCCATGTGCGCAAAGGTGATATCGACAATTACCTGGTTAATAACAGGAATACCGCAACCCTTCCACTCGTTTTTACTACCCTGGCCACATTTGTTGGTGGAGGTACATCTATAGGCCTTATTGCCATGGGCTACGAGTCCGGATTTGCAGCTGTTGGCATTGGTGTTGCATATGTGATAGGGTTTTTCATAGTTTCTTTTTATGCAGCGCGCATACACTCCCGGGGCAGGAAGCTGAATCTGTACTCTTTCCCTGAATTCCTTATCAAGCATTTTCATGTCGAAGATGATCATGCTTTTGCAAGGGGCTTTTCTGCTGTTGTGAGCGGGGTTAATATTTTCATTTTCTTCTTCCTTCTGGCGGCCCAGTTTGTTGGCATGGCCACCTTGCTGAAGCTTGCCTTTGACATAGCATACCTGGAAGCGGCCATCATATCATGTATGGTGGTGATCGCCTATACCGCCATTGCCGGCCTTTCCGGGGTGATCATTACCGACAGCATACAGTTCATAGTAATATTGCTGATGATATTTTTCATTTTTATTCCGGGTATACATAGTGATACGGCTGGCCTCAGCCGTTTGTCTGAGCTGCCCGATACCTTTCTTAATGGCACACATTATGGCTGGATGTTTATTGTCGGCCTGCCATTGTTTCTGGCACCTTCTGTAATGGTCAGGATGGATATCTGGCAAAGGTTGCTTGCTGCAAGGAGCGAAAAAGTAGCCCGAAGGGTTATTATATATTCCGGATTGGGCATGCTGCCATTTTATATCATCTTTCCCCTTGTGGGAATGGCTGCCTACCTCAGCAGCGGAAGTGCCCTGGATCCCAAGGAAACAGTTTGGGTATTCCTCGAAAGCCATACAGGCCCTTTCATGCTGGCCTTTGCTGTTGTAGGTTTGCTGGCGGCCCTGATGTCGTCCGGCGACAGCTTCCTGAACCTGATATCCATTTCAGCTGTGAGGGATTTTAGTGGCTGGGGGAAAGGCGGTAAACGGAATATCAGCCTTGAAAGAAAAAAGATACTGATCACCACCTTTGCATTCGGCATTATCGCCATGGTCGCAGCGCTGGCATTTCCGCACATCGTCGACCTTATGGTAATAGGCCTTGCTACCATCGTAATATTCGCTCCAATAACCCTTCTTGCCCTGAGCATTAAAAAAGCATGGAGATACCGAAAGCTGGCCCTGGCCAGTATTGTTTCCGGCTTTGTGGTAAACATGGGGTTTTTTGTTGGCGGATTGATATATCCTGAACATCTCGAAATAAAGGCTTCCTTTATTCCTGCTTTCATTACAGCTTCACTGGTATTGCTGGTGGGGATGCTTTTTAAAAATAAGTTTTATGACCCGAAAAGAAATTAAAGAAAAGTACAGCGAGCTTCTGCTGGTGTACTCTGAAGAAGAGGACATTCTTGCCCACAAGATCAGGCAATATGGCTTGTTCAGGATTATTATCTTCCTGCTATGGGTCATCATGATCTACCTGTCAACATCCTGGTCATGGATGGCCTTCGGGATCATCATGGGGGTTGGTGCCACTGCCTTTGG
>QMPN01000238.1 GCA_003648575.1 Bacteroidota bacterium | reverse complement strand
TGAAAAGTGAAAAAGGAGATCCCTATAGGCAAGGCTATCCGGGTCCAGTGCACGGCATTCATACCAAAATAAGCCAGGACCTCAGTGATATTTTCTACAAAGAAGTTGGCATATTTAAAGTATAACAGCAGGCCTATGTTCAAGGCCATGGAGGCGGCCAGCAGCCAGCCTTTGATCTTCCCTGACCTGCGGTCCATCAGTTTTACGATATAAAAGTCGAGGATGATGGAACCCAGCACCACAAATACAAATGTGGGTGCACCCCAGGCGTAGAAGAAAATGCTGGCCAGCAGCGCAAAAGGGTTTTTTGCTACCCTGGGCAGCAGGTAATAAACGATCAAAAAGACCGGCAAGAAATATAATAAGAATAAGCTGCTGCTAAAAACCATAAATGGGATTTATATTTCTTCCATGATCTTGGCTTGGTAAAGGAACAAAATTAAACTTTTTGCCAATATGAAGGCATGCTAATTGCCAGTGAAAATTACCTTGCTGCTGACTGCCTGATCTTTTGCTATAAGCCTGATGAAATAGACTCCCGGTGGACAAGTTTTTCCGGCTTCATTCCTACCATCCCACTGAATCATGTCACCTTCATTCAAGCTTTCTTTTTCAAGGATAGTGTTTATCAGTGTTCCCTTGATGTCATATACCATACAAGTTAGTGGCTGTCCGGAAGGATGGGTGAGCAACACAGTAATGCTGTTTCGGAAAGGATTTGGATATGTGTGGATGCTCTGGTCTGAGAATTCCTTTTCGTCGATGTCCAGTTCCGTGGCAGAGAATTTTATGTTGCGGTATGCCTTGCATCCGTCATCATCCTCAAGGCAGAAACCCAGTGTCACCTCTTTGTAATATTGTTCTGGCGTACCTGAAAACAGCCCGTCTTCAGTGATTTGCATCTCTTCCGGCAAAGGAATATTTTGCAGTTCAATGGCATCGCCTTCATTGATCAGCATGCTTTCGGCGATAGCGGGGATATAATAATTCAGATTATCACCTTTCGAAAAACCGCATGACCAGATCGATTGATGTCCCGCCATTTCACTACCGAAAATGAAGTCAACTTTTCCATCCGCATGCATGTTCAGCCCGAATTCAATCGGAAAAGCATTAAATGGATCATCGACTATGCCTTTCCAGCGAATACGAAGCATTTCTGCATCTTCACTAAGCCAGATCCCATGTCCCGAATCGGGGAGTATGGTCATGAAGGTGCTCAAACATGGCGCTATGCACCTGGTATTTCTTATCAATAGTTCAGGGTCTCTCAGGTATGGCCAGGGGTAATTGGTATTTTCGAACATGACAAGCCCTTTGGGATGAATGTAGATGGTGTCGACCAGGGTGCCATAGAAAGGAAAGCTGAATGGCAGGGTATGCGCATAGTTCCCGTAATTGTAATAGTCGGGTTCAACGAATGTACCCGTTGTGTCGATCTCCGCCTGTATCACGGATTCCTGTGTTGCGCTTCTCATGCTCCACTTATGGGGTGCGTTGCCGCCGGCCGATTCAAGTTGATAATTGTATGCTTCACCGACCACAGCTGCCGGAAGTTCAGAGGTAGTGATTGCCATGACCTCCAACTCATCTTCGAAAAGGAGGGAGGCATAGGTGAGGCCATTATCAAGGATAGGAATAGAATCTTCAGTACAGGAATATTCTTGCGGATAGGTCCCGCTGTGATCGATCACCGAAAAATGCTCAATATGGCCTGTACCCTGGCTGTAAGGGTCGCGTTCCTCGATGATCAGGAAAAATTGTTTGGAGCTGTCGGGGTTTAAAAGGCCCAGGAGGGCTGTGATATCAAGTCCGAATTCTATGGTCTTATTTTCTTCCAGTTCCCAGCCACCTTGCATATAGTTGTTGCCTCCCTGGAAGTTAAATACCGGGAAGCTAATGCTATGTTCGGGCAGGGTATCATTAGCAGACGAGGAAACACCGCATTTGATTCGGAGCATCATTCGCCTGTTGTAGGTCATCTTTATTTTTGCTGTAAGCCCGGGCTTTTCGATCGATTTCACATCGAGTATGTGAACTGCATTATTCCATATGCCGCCTTCGTATAGCTTATCTGCCAGGGTCTTGTACATCATATAGCAGCGGCCGCTGTCGCCGAAATTAATCCCACCCTGCCAGCCATCGGCAAAGATCAGCCCGCCGATCTCCCAGTCTTTCATGTTTAAAACGCCATCGCCATTGATGTCCAGATTGTTCGTATACAAGCCGTCCTGGTTGTAGTCATAGCATATGGAATCATTATATCCGCTGATCGTCATGGCATGGGTAGGGTTTCCGGCCCAATATGTTATCACCTTTTTCCCTTCTTCGGGGCTGCCTTCCGGCAGGGTTTTCATATTCCAAGGAGAATTGGCATAAAAGGACGCCACACCACCAACATCGGAACCATCCAGATGATTATGAAGCCATTGTTTAAGGGTCATAAGCCCCTCTTCTGTATCCACTGGTATCTGGTATACTTCCCTGATGCGGTTGCTCATTGCGCTGAGGTAATCCTCATATCCGCTCATCCATCTGCTGTTCCCTCCGGCCGCCATGCCGCCATAGGTTTCCACGTTGGGGCATCCGAGCGCCTTCAGTATCTCGAAGCTGTGAAAGTAGCTTACCCCAAACCATCCTGCTCCGCCACTCATGAAATTAAAGGTAAAATGGGGTGGGTACTGGTTGGCCTCTTCGTTGGCGGGAAGATCGCGAAGCCTGTTGATCTCGTAAGTGAAATTATAGGCGACCCCGCTCACCTGTCCGCATTCATTGCTGATCTGCTGATAAATGGGCCGGTAATATGCCAGCCTCGAATTGTCGAGATAATATGGGAGATCGCTGCTTTTTAATACCGCTATGGCACTTATTTCGGGGAGATTAGCCAGCATAAGGGAGTCATACTGATTAAGTGAGGGTGCTTCATGAACATAATTCCCCTGTGCCAACATGCCCTGCATGCTAAAAACAAATGCTACTATGGCTAAGGTGAGTCTCATATCCTGCTATTCGTACCTGATCACCTTATTCACAGTCCGTTCGGCCCCACGCTCAACGATGATGAAATACATGCCATTGTCAACAGATGACCCATCTTTCACATCCCAGGTGAAACTGTGCTTCCCGGCAGGGAGCAGCTGTCCGTCTGTTATTACTGAAACCGTCCTCCCTTCAAGGTCGCTTACACGTATGCTGACCTCTTCTTCACTAGCAAGGCTCAGTTGGATATTTGTGGTATTGGAAAAGGGATTCGGGAAGACTTCCACTCCGGTATTGGAGCTGATGAAATCTTCTATGCCGAGGTAAGTATCTACCAGCAGGTGTACCGGGATGATGGTCTCATGCTGGAAATTATCTCTTATAATCAGCTTGCAGTAGTAGTCGCCATCTGCCATTCCATCGGTATTGAAGGTCACCATAATTGCTTGCTGTCCTGATCCGGTGATATTGCCTTCATATATATCGCATGAAAGCCAGGGTACGTTTCCTCCCAGATTGGTCAATACGAGGTTTCCTTCTACATAATGCGGTTCACTGCCAAATTGATCGCCGGTGATTGAATAGCTTAAAGTGGCATCGCCCGAAAAGGTATTGTCGATAAGTCCGCTGATCTCTCCCTGGGCATATTCTCCGCCTTTGACTGCGCCCCAGTTGTTGGTATCTTCACCATGCCAGTTCATTAATGAACCGTTGCCAAATGATCCGGTAAATCCGAGATCGCCATTGCTGCCTCCTGTGAAGTTGGTAGCTGTCTGAGATTCGATGCCATCCGGTAGTTGTATGGCCAGGTCGGTCAGCCATTCGTTATCATCGCTTGCATTATATAGCGTGAAGGACCAGGTGAATGGCTCTCCGGCGAAGAATTCCGTTTGATCGCATTCCAGGTATGACCCATCAATGCTCCTGCTTCCACCGCCTGACTTCGAATCGGTGAGGGAAGCAATGATGATGGAATATTCCAGTTCTCCTTCTGCCATATTGTTTATCAGCAATGTATCTGTGTCCTGTTCATTGGGCTTCATTCCCTTATCGAATTCCACAGGATCGAAGCTTAAATGCGGGTTCATATCAAGGCATCCGGGAAAGCTGATATAATCGATAAAGGCTGCATCCAGGCCCACACTTTCTGAACCGTCTTTAGTGTATTTCCATTCCACTCTGTGGTAGCCGGATGAAATTGGGAAGCTTACTTCTTCCCATGAGGTGATGCTGTCCCAGCGTGCCTGCTCCACATCGTCGATATAGAAAGCGAGATAATCATAGTTATTATTACTATTGTCATCTTCACAACTAACCATTCTGTAAAAGCTGATATCACCATTCTGCAGGACCTCTATGTCCAGCATCATGGATGATTCCTGGCTATGGGTGATCGCACCCGAGCGTGCACAGAAATCACCCTCATACGGATGAAATGCATCTATAGTCCATTCTCTGTCGCCCTTAAAGCCCCAGTTGAACAGATGAAAATCTCCGGTTTCAAAGTCTTCGAGTGTCAGCCCTATTCTTTGATCGAAAACCAGATTGGTTTCGAAGCCCATATTACCACTGATCCCAAGATCGAAGCTCACGATATGCCCGATGGATGTTGAAGCATCCACGCTTATATTATATGTAAGGAGTGTGCTGCTATCGCTTTTCAGATCTGACACGTACAGGTTGTTACTATTAATGCTAATGAGGGGGTCCAGGCAGTCGAGGATGCAATCGAGCATGCTGGCTGCACTTCCTCCGTTATTCTTGATGTGAAGGATCATGTCGGCCGTTTCACCGGGGTCGAGGCGTCCGTTTTGTCCGTCATCGATAACTACTTCAAGAAGTTCTATATCAGGAGCGTATGCAAAGTACGTCAGCTCACTTTCCCATACTTCCTTCGTAGAGCCGATGATGCTGGTTTCAATGATAAACATATGATCATCGGGTATGTCGGAGGCAACCTGAAAGCTGAATGCATTATCCAGCATGATTGGTACGCCTACCAGCATTTCACCAATATATTGGTT
>QMPN01000237.1 GCA_003648575.1 Bacteroidota bacterium | reverse complement strand
GGCGGTGTATCGATCACTTTAGGATTTACCGACATCTGTACGGCCTCCAGTACATCCCTTCCCGCCAGGTCGATAGCCGTAGCCACCTGGAATGATAGGGTTATGTTAGCTTTATCGGCTGAGATTAAAGCATTTACAACTGATTTTACGCGCCCGCCTGCCAGGTAATGTGCTTCCAGGGCATCCCTGCTCAGGTCCAGTCCTGCCTTGGTGGATGCGATCAGACTATTTACAATAATTGGCGGCGGAACTTTTCTCCAGCGCATAAAAACCAGCTGGAGCAATGAGATCTTAACACCGGATACCAGTGCCTTAAACCATAATCCTACCGGAATAAAATAAAAGATCAGCCAGAGGGCAAAAAGTGATCCAAAACCAATTGCAACGATAATCCATACTTGTGGGTCCATGAGTGTGTTTATTTAAGTTTAACAAATATTTTATGGTCTTCAATTTTATCTATTATAATGTCCACTCCCGGATCAATAAATTTGCCCAGGCTGCGTACTTCATAAAACTCATTATTAAAAACAGCTTTCCCGCCGGGAACAAGCCTCGATATGCTTTTGCCCGTATCGCCGGGCTTCAGTTTGTTTTTATCGATGATGTTTACACGGCTGTTGATCTCAGTTTTCAGGGCCACCCTTCGCCATGTTTTAGCCCTGAGCGAATACATCAGCACAACCACTGTTCCTACGATCGTACCTGCAAGCACCCAATGTCCGATATAAGCGTCATAATATACATATGCCTGCCATACACCGATACCAAGAAGGATAAAACCAATAATGCCTGCCACTCCCGTACCCGGTATCACCAGTATCTCCAGTAAGAGAAATGCCATTCCTATCAGTATCAGGGTTACAACTACCAGCCAGAACATCTTAGGTATGTTTAATTATACAATCATTGAATTTCAACGGTGAGATCCCTGCGGCCCATCTCTTCGTGAATGGGTTTCAGATCCTCAAAGCTGCCATTTTTCACACTGCATTTGCCCTTAAAGTGAGTAATCAGGGCACATTGCTCTGCCTGTACCAGATCATGTTTACACAGATCGATAAGGGTATCTATAACATGATCAAAAGTATTGTGATCATCATTGAACAAGACCAGCAATTTATCCTCACTCAGTAATTCATCAGTATCGCCGGATGAATATGACTTTTCTTTTACCATTGATGTGTGAAAATTGATGCATAAAGATATGAAAAAAAAATAATAAAGTACTTGAAATACTTGAAATACTTGAAGTACTTGGAGTACTTGGAGTACTTTGGGTGCTTGAATTAGTTGGAGTTTTTTTAATTTTGCAGAGCAATGAAGTCAGAAAGAAGAAATTTCAAAGAAATATTAAGAAAGCGGCTTATGGATGAATTGCCGGGCTTACCATCACAGATGAAGATGGTGCCTGCAGTCAGGCGTAAGGAGATCGAAAATCGGCATGGGAATGGGGATGCACGTAAGGCTGCTGTCCTGATATGTTTTTATCCTGAGGTGCATGGAGGTATCCATCTGGTGCTGATCAGGCGGAATGAATATGACGGTGTGCACAGCGGGCAGATATCTTTTCCCGGTGGCAGGCATGAAAACGATGACAGCGACCTGTTCCATACTGCCCTGAGGGAAGCTGAAGAAGAAACAAATATACGCATAGATGATGTTGAGGTGCTCGGGGAGATAAGCCCTGTTTATATCCCGCCAAGCAATTTCATTGTAAAGCCGGTGATAGGATGGACCTCACAGAGGCCTGATCTTATTCCAGACCCATTTGAAGTATCAGAGATACTGACTGTTTCATTGGATGAATTAATGGACCCTGTCAACCGGCAGACAAAGAACATCTCACACAGGGAATTCAATATTATCGACGTTCCCTGCTTCTATATCCAGGGGCATATTATATGGGGAGCAACGGCGATGATGTTGAGTGAAGTTGTTGATGTGCTGGAGGCTGGATAACTTCAAACTTTAGCTCACTTTAGTTCACTTTAGGCACTTGTTACCGGATACTGGATTCTGGATGCTGGATACTGGATGATATCCGATGTTCGTTGCTCTACTTCTCTTCAACCACGATCTCATGCGTGAACGTCGCCACTTTCAAAAGCATTGCACTCACACCGCAATAGCGATCCTGGGAGAGATTAATAGCCTTCTCAAGCTTATCCATTGGCAGGTCTTTTCCCCTGAAAATATACTTAATATTAATGCTGTGAAAGTATTTAGGGTGTTCTTCTGTCAGTTCACCTTCTACCTCTACATTAAAGTATTCCGGTACAACCCTCATTTTTTTCAGGATAGAGATCACATCCATTGCTGTGCATCCTGCCAGAGATACGAGCGTTAATGGTTTAGGCCGTGGACCCCGGTTTTCTCCACCCACTGCATCGTCAGCATCCAGGATGATCTTAAACCCATTTACAGTGGCTTCAAAAGCCATATTATCTTTCCAAAGTGTATTGATTTTATTCTTCATATAAATTCGTTTTGAATAATAACAAGTGGCAAAGGTAAATGTTTTTAGATACTGGATGCTGGATACTATATACTGGATGCTGGATGGGATAAAATAACCCATGTTTGATAAGCTTATTATTTTTTATTATTTTTACCGCAGTGAATTCAGCCCAATCCTAATACAATAAAAAATGAAGTTCCGGATAAGTATACCGTTTCTACTGACTGCATTACTACTGGGAGTGTTCCTTCTTACTTCTTCATCCTGTTCGCAAAACACTTATTCCACCCATAGCAAGGTAAGCTACAACCGCTCTTCAAGGATCAAGGCCTATAAAAAGCCGGGAAACCGGAAATCATTTACCCATACCTCATCTCCGAGGAAGAAGTATGTTATTAAGAAATAGGTGCTGGCTACTGGCTACTGGCTACTGGTTGCTGGTTACTGGATGCTGGATACTAGATCCCATAATTCAGAATTCTTATTCTAATTCTTATTCCTTGTTCCTTGTTCTTTATTCCTTGTTCATTTATTCTCTATTCAAAAACGGATATCTGTAATCTGTCGGAGGATCAAAATTTTCTTTGATCGTACGTGGGGAAACCCATCGTAACAGGTTCAGGTAAGAGCCTGACTTATCGTTCGTACCCGAGGCCCTTGCACCACCAAAGGGCTGTTGTCCTACCACAGCACCGGTTGGCTTGTCATTAATGTAGAAATTTCCGGCAGCATTCACCAGTTTCTCCAATGCCAGTTCAATGGCAAAGCGATCGTTGGCAAAGATGGCACCGGTAAGTGCATATGGTGATGTGCTGTCAACCAACTTCAGTGTTTCCTCATACTTGTCGTCATCATAAAGGTAAATGGTAAGCACCGGGCCGAATATCTCTTCCTGCATGGATTCATAAAGAGGATCATTTGAAAGGATTACCGTTGGCTTGATGAACCATCCTTTTGAGCTGTCGTAATCACCTCCCGCGATGATCTCAGTATCAGGATGTTCTTTTGCCCTGTCGATATATCCGGTGATCTTATTGAAAGCCCTTTCATCGATCACTGCATTGATGAAGTTGCCGAAGTCTTCCGGGCCACCCATCTTAAAGCTGCTGATGTCGTCCACAAGTCTTTCCTTCACTGCCGGCCACATCCCTACAGGAATATATGCCCTTGAGGCAGCAGAGCATTTTTGCCCCTGGTATTCAAAGGCACCTCTCGAGAGGGCTGTCGCGACATGCAGCGGATCGGCACTTTTGTGTACCATCACAAAGTCTTTACCGCCGGTTTCACCAACGATCTTCGGGTAAGTATTATGCAGCATCACATTTTCACCTATTGCCTTCCAAATCCTTTTGAAAACCTCAGTTGATCCGGTGAAATGAACACCAACGAAATCGGGATGCGTTGCCATCACCTTTCCTCCCACCGGGCCATCCGCAAAAACCATATTGATCACGCCATCAGGCATTCCTGCCTCCCTGAAGACGTCCATTATCACAGCTGCTGAGTAAATCTGTGTTTCTGCAGGCTTCCACACTATAACATTACCCATGAGTGCAGGTGCTGCAGGCAGGTTTGCCGCTATAGAAGTGAAATTAAATGGTGTGATGGCATAAACGAAGCCTTCAAGCGGCCGCTGTTCCACGCGATTCCAGACACCTTTAGAGGAAACAGGTTGCTCCTTATATATCTGAAGCATGAACTGCACATTGAACCTGAAAAAGTCAGCCATCTCACAGGCGGCATCAATCTCTGCCTGGTAAACATTCTTTGACTGGCCAAGCATGGTGCTTGCATTGATCTTATCCCTGTATGGCCCTGAGATGAGGTCTGCCGCCTTCAGGAAGATGGATGCACGGTGATCCCAGGGCAGGGATTGCCAGGCCGACCTTGCTTCCAATGCTGCATCAATGGCCATATGTACATGGCGGGCATCGCCCATATAATAATGTCCAAGCGTATGCTTATGGTCATGAGGTGGATGGATGCTCAGCTTATTATCAGTTCTTACTTCCTTCCCACCTATGATCATAGGGATATCCCGTGTTATTGACTTAAAATCATTGATAGTTTCCTTTAAACTTTTTCTTTCTCGACTGCCTGGGGCATAGTCTTTTACCGGCTCATTATAGGCAGCCGGAACATCAAAAAATCCTCGTAACATCTCTTATATATTAATTATTTTTAGTAGAGTTTTTATCATGAGATAGAACAGCCTTCCTGTGGATAATATCTCAAAAATGCTTATATTTGCAATACCGATCAAAAAAGTAATCCTATACCGATTGATCTACATTTGTTAATCTGACGAATTCGGTTTTTTGATCCAGCTATCCGATATAACAAACAGCAATGGTTTTTGTTTAGCTTTTGATTGGTGAACTGCAAAGGTATCTGCTATGACTTTGAACAAACTACAGGCTTTACTCGATCTGCTACTTACAGAGAACAAGTTTTTACGCGAAAGCATTCAGCAGTCTGATTCAGGCGATGCTTTTAAGATTGCTGTCAGGCAATGGGTGGAAAATTACTCAAAAGAACGTCCCCACCTCAATAAGTGTT
>QMPN01000236.1 GCA_003648575.1 Bacteroidota bacterium | reverse complement strand
TTCGCAGCCCCTGGCGCTCCTGGTGCAGCCCGGGTGGCCGTCCTAAATGGGAAGCTGGGAACTCGGCCGTCATATATCTCTATCAACATCATTCCTTATTAGGGTACGTAGTACCCCCAACTGAGGTTTTGTAAGAGGGGTTGCGACCTCCCCAGACAATTCAGATTTTTTAAAAAATTCATAACACAACAGAGACTGGACAATTCAGATTTTTTAAAAAATTCATAACACAACAGGTAACACAAGCTTAAGGTTTTCAAAGACTTAGCTGGCGTTTCGGGATGCGCGGCAGAAGATAAAATTGACGAAACGGGAGAGAGGGGATAAGATTTAAAACTTGTGAAATAAAAAAGCCCCGACCAGAAGATCGGGGCTTAAAGGCGTCAAAGGTGGTGGAAACCATTTTGACTATCAACAACCAACAAATTAATCATGCATAACCGGAGAGGAAACAAATGACTAACAGCGCGAATTCTACCATCACTACCCACCCTGTCAATAGTAAAACACTATTAGACGCGGCGCTCTATTACGCCGAAGAGGCTGACGCACGGGTGTTTCCACTGCAGCCCAACAGCAAACGACCGCTATTCCCCGAATCCTGGGCAGAGTACGCGACCAAAGACCCCGACATCATTAAGCAATGGTGGACAGACCACCCGCAGGCGAATATTGCCCTGGTGGCTGACATGAGGTTCACCATCTTTGACCTTGACCAGAAGGATGGGAAAAGAGGTATTGACTCATTCCGTGAGCTGTTCCCCAATGCTGTACAACCGCTCCAGCCCAATCACCCGGTGCAGACCACACCCAGCAACGACCAGGATGGCCGGCAGGGCAGGCATGTGTTTTTCAGGCATCCGGTGGAATACGCGCAGCCGTTCAGGAATCTGACCAACAAGGGACCGTACGGGGGTATCGACATCCGCAGCGGGAATGCCTACGTGGTGATGGCGCCATCAACCATCGATGGTGTCCCGTACCGGCTGCAGGGAGACCTCAACACGGCCCCCAACCCCGGTGACATAATAAATGAGACGCTACTGGAGTGGGAGGCGGTGGGTGAAGCGACTGTGTCGGACATGGGTCTGCCGATGCCGGAGGTGGACCCTGCGCTCGTCGTCGACTACCGCACACTGCCTGAGCATCTGCAGGTGTACCTGGAGACGGGGCACACGGCGCGGTTTAAGGATGACGACTCGGCGGCGCTGATGAGTATTGCCAGCACGCTGTACCTGAGCGGGTATAACGACCAGCAGGTGCTCAGTAGCCTGGCGACATGGCCGGTGACTCTGCGCACGGCGCGTAAGCGGCAGACACGGACGGCGAAAGCGGTACGGTGGCTGTGGGCGTACACCTGCATGAAGGCGAGGGTGAACAGGCAATCGACACCGACCGAGGTGTTTGCGCAGCGGGCGACCCTGCTGCCGCTGGATGAGATCAGGAGTATTGATGACTTTAACAGGGTGAGGGAAGAGTACCTCGCCCCTGCCATGCAGCTGCCGCCGGCAGAGCGGAGTGCGGCGATCAGCCGACTGAAGGTGCACATGAAATCGTTGGGGGTGGCGGCAAGGGCCATCGACGATGAGGTCAGGCAGCTGGTACGACGGCAGCCGGAGGAAAAGACCGGCAACCCTGCCAACCCCGCCCTGGTGTTTCCGCAGGTGGACGAGACGAACACGCCGCTGGCGGTACTGGAAAACTTTACGGCGATGGTGGATCATTACAAGATTGATATCCGCTACAACCTGATGAGCCACACCGAGGAGGTTGATATCCCGAGTTTTACCACCACTGGGGATAATAATGCGAACGTGAAGTTCAGCACACTGAGGGATTTGATGACCAGCAACGGCATGGCGAACGGGAGAGCGAACGAGTTTCAGCTGATGCAGGCCGATGCGAATGCTTATCACCCGGTGGCTAAGATTATTACCGACACCGAGTGGGACGGGGTGGACAGGATATCCCAGGTGGCGAGCTGCCTGATACTGCCGAAAGACGACCGCAATGAGATATCCATCAACATGCGCAACAAGCTGTTCACGACCTGGATGGTGTCTGGCGCCGCTGTGCTGTCACCGTACGGGAACATGCCGCCGCGAGGGGTGCTCACCATCGCCGGTCCGCAGGGGGTGGGGAAGACCTCTTTCTTTCGCAAGATTGTGATGCCAGGGTGCTTTGGGGAGGGGATACATCTCGACCCGCACGATAAGGATTCGGTGGCGAAAGCGGTGAGTTACCATGTGACCGAGCTGGGTGAGCTGGACGGGATACTCAAGCGGAATGATATCACCGCCCTGAAGTCGTTCATCTCTAATACTAACGATGAGCTGAGAGAGGCGTACGCGGCGAAGAAGTCGAAATGGCAACGTCGCACCATCTTCAGCGCCACGGTGAACCAGACCCGGTTTCTGAGAGATATGAGCGGGAACTCAAGGTTCTGGTCTATATGGGTGCATGACATTGACCTGGACAAGGTGGACTGGATACTGCCCACGCCGGACCATGTGGCGCAATTGTGGGCGCAGGCGCAGGCGATGCTGGATGACGGGTGCTCGTATCTGCTGAACGAGAAGGAGTTAGTGGAATTGGAAAAAGTTAATGAGCTGCACCGGGAGCAGTCCTCGGTTGAGGTGGTACTGCGTGATAAGTTTGAGTGGGATAAGCCGCACACGCATCTGATGTCTGCGAGTGAGATAGCGAACCGGTGTGAGATACCGTTCAGGGGGGTGGGTTACAACCCGTTCCATGATCCGCTGGTGAAGTTGACCAAACAGCTGGGACCAAGGAAGACATACCGTGACGGGAAGCAGGGGCGCTACTGGCTGATGCCGCCTGTTAAACATACGGCGTTTCCGGATAAGGATGCTATGCTAACAACATGAGACAGTTGACAGACCGAGAGATTCGCAGCACCACCCGGCTGACGGGTGAGCTGAATGACGACGAGGTGGCGACCCTGCGTAAGAGCGCCATCGGGCGAGCCGAGCGGCGGGTTGAGCATCGCGAACACCTGCGTCTCGAAATTAAGTCACGGGATCTGTTACAAAATATTCACACCGCCATCGACACCCTGTACCGGGGTACTGAGCCGGACAACGACGATCCGGACTTGATGATCCCCCTGACCAAGGACAGGGTGGCATCGATCAATGCGGCGGCCACCCTGTCAGACAGGCTACTGAAGAAGGTGCTGCCCGACCTCAAACAGGTCGAGATCAGGGAGGATGAGGAACAACGAGGTGAGCGGCTGCTGGAGTCGGTCGATCTGTCTAATCGCCTGCGTATCTACCTGCAGGCGGTGGAAGAGCGGGACGCCAGTGTGGTGTACAACCAGGTGCCGGACTTCCTCAACTGATGGATTGGTTTCATGAACAACTGGTCGGGATGCCGGAAGATCGGCGGGCGGAATTTATCAAGACCCTGACAGAAGAGCAGCGGGTTGAGTTGTCGGAATTTTTCATTAAGGAACAACCGGTGTGGAATCCGTTGCCGGGTCCACAGGAGATGGCGCTGCAGTCTACGGCGGATATCATGTTCTACGGCGGGGCAGCGGGCGGCGGTAAGACGGACATGCTGATCGGCACCGCGCTGATCGATCATCACAAGAGTATTATCTTCCGGCGTGAGGCGACCCAGCTGACCGGCATCATCGACAGGATGACCGAGCTACTGGGCGGGCGTGACGGGTTTAATGGGCAGGACAAGATCTGGCGGCTACCTGAGCGACAGGTCGAGTTTGGCTCTGTGCCTAACCCTGGTGACGAGACGAGGTATCAGGGTAGGCCTCATGACTTGATCGGGTTCGATGAGATATCTAATTTCCTGGAGGCTCAATTTCGCTTCCTGATGGGCTGGTTACGTACCGTCAAATCGAACCAAAGGTGTCGTGTAATCTGTGCCGGCAACCCACCGACCAACTCGGACGGTGACTGGGTGCGGACCTACTGGGGTCCGTGGCTTAATCCTCACCATCCGGATCCTGCTAAACCAGGGGAGCTGCGCTGGTATTACTCGCTTGACGGCAAAGACCACCCGGTGCCGGACGGTAGTGAGCTACTCATGGTGGATGGCATGCCCAGGCCAGCGACGCCGGAAGAGGCGACCAATCCGCTCAACACCATCCTCACCCCGCAGTCTCGTACCTTTATCCCCTCCCGGGTGACTGACAACCCGTACCTGATGGGCACCGGCTACATGGCCACTCTGCAGGCGCTGCCTGAACCGCTGCGCTCACAGATGCTGTACGGCGATTTCACCTCCGGCCAGGAGGATGACATCTGGCAGACCATCCCGTCCGACTGGGTGCGTCAGGCGCAGGACAGATGGGACAAGCATCCCGCCGCCCAGATTTTGCACAGTATGGAACCGTACGCGGGTAATTATTCCCCCAACATGACATCCATCGGTGTGGACGTTAGCCGGGGTGGCGACGATGATTCTGTGATCAGCCTGGTGTACGACAAGACTTTTTATGACAAGCTTGAGCGTATTCCGGGGCGGCAGGTCAGCAATGGTCCCGACCTGGGTGCCGAGGTATTGAAACTGAGATCCCACTACGCACCGATAGCTGTTGACGCCATTGGTGTAGGCACCTCTGTGGTGGACTGGCTGGAATCGCAGGGGGTAGAGATTGAGCCGGTAACCGGCAACGAGAAGGGGTACGGCATGGATCTCTCCGGGCATTTTACCTTCAAGAATAAACGTGCCGAGCTGTGGTGGAAATTCCGCGAATCGCTCGACCCGAAGAGCGGCAACAGGATATGCCTGCCGCCGGATGGACAGCTACTGGCCGACCTGTGTGCGCCCAGATATCAGATTAACGAGGGTAATGTTATCCAGATTGAGGGTAAGAAAGACCTGAAGAAGCGCCTTGGGCGTTCCCCTGACAGCGGCGATGCGGTAGTCTATGCTTCATTTGACACCGGTTTTGCACCGGGGCACGCTGTATCGTCACGCAAACCGGCTTATAAACGTGCTTACAACGGTGACCACAATGACTCCAGAAAGTATAATT
>QMPN01000235.1 GCA_003648575.1 Bacteroidota bacterium | reverse complement strand
TTGATCTTATCGATGATGGCAGAAGTTGAATAACCTTCAACCAGGTCCATGGTCACCAACTTACCACCTTTATTCTCTACAATATCAGCACCGACAATATCTTTTGGCTCATAATCTTTCCCTTTGACAAGTATATCGGGCTGAACCCTTTTGATAAGATCGTAGGGTGTATCTTCTTCGAAGATCACAACAGCATCGACAAAGCCGAAGGCAGCAAGAGCCATAGCCCTTGAGTTTTCATCCTGGATGGGGCGTGAACTGCCTTTGATGCGTTTCATTGAGGCATCCGAATTCAAACCCACGATGAGTAGTGTGCCTTCCCCGGCCGCTTTGGCCAGGTAGTCGACATGTCCAAGGTGCAGTATATCAAAGCAACCATTGGTAAATACTATCTTATTCTCATGAAAGCGCCAGACAGCCAGTTGCCAGTCGAGCTCTTGATCCATGTGCCAGATCTTTGATTTTATATGCTCAAGATGATTCATTTTCAACTTTGTTTTTTTGCAAAAATAACATCAGGAAGGACAATCCTCCCACAATTATTATCATTAGTGTTTGTGCAGCATGGGTGATGGTTGCAAATGATGCCGCCGAGGCCTGGTCAACACCATACAGTTCAAATAATACGGCCTTCACAATAAAGTGATATGTCCCGATGCCGCCGGGAACAGGTGCAACGATGCCAAGGCTTCCGATGCTCATCACTGTGAGGGCATCCTCGAAATTAAGGTGTGAGGTTGCTTCAAAGGAGAAGAAAGGCAGGTATATCATCAGGGCATACATCCCCCAGATTATGACAGTATACAGCATGAACAAGCCTTTGTTCTTTGTTCTTTTTATGGTTTTTATGCCTTCCACCATGCCTTTTGCAAATTGTGAAAATTTGCGGTAAAAAGCATACTTTCTTAAACGCTTACGATATCTTTTCCAAAAGAAAATAAGGCCTAAAAGGAGGCTTAGCAATATCGTCAGGATAACAAGAGCAGGAATAAGGTTATTTTCAAAATTTGAGAATAGTGGAGTAAATACGAATTTATCCACAAATTCCCCCACCAGTCCAAGCTGGAACATGATCACAGAGATAATGATCAATAGCATGATAACCATATCGAAGATGCGTTCAGCAATTACGGTACCCAGTAATTCTGTAAAAGGGATATTTTGTTTTTTGCTGAGCACGCCGCACCTGGTGACTTCCCCCAGCCTCGGCACTGCGGTATTGGCAAGGTATCCCGTCATGACAGCATAGAAGGTTGTGGAAAGCCGGGGGTTGTGTCCCATTGAATTAATGAGGATATTCCAGCGAGCGGCCCTGACTATATGAGCGAGGATCCCGGCACCCATGCCTAAGATTATCCACAGGTAATCAGCGTGCATGATCTGCGCCATGATCTCTTTCCCGTTCAGGTTCCTGAAAGCCAACCATAGAAACAACATCCCTAAAAGAAGGAATACCAGATAATTAAATACAGACAGGACCTTCTTCACTTATTAAAGTTTATTATTCGCATCAGGGAAAATGATCGCAGGCTTGTGCGAAGCTGCTTCTTCAGGATCCATTGAAGCATAAGAAACAATGATAATGAGATCGCCAATGGCGGCTTTACGGGCAGCGGCACCATTCAGGGAAATGATCCCTGAGCCCCTTTCACCCTTGATAACGTAGGTTGCAAGCCTCTCACCGTTGGAGATATTATAAATATGTACTTTCTCATTCTCGATCAATGCAGCAGCATCCATCAGATCTTCATCAATGGCGATGCTTCCGACATAGTGAAGGTCGGCCTCGGTAATAGTGCACCGGTGTATCTTCGATTTTAGTACTTCGATTTGCATATCAGGGCAAAATTACAAAAATTCAACACAGAAATGCAACTTTAGGGTAGCTATCCTTTAAAAGACAGGCAACCTTCACTTAATTTTTAGATTATCGATAAGCCTGATATCTCCCATAAAGAGTGCAATAAAGGCCCTTATATTGTCAGCTTCATCCCAGCTCTGTACAGGCATAAGCGTATTCTCATCTGCGATGCAGATATATTCGACCTGCATGCCGGGCATGGCATTTAGCTTTTCTTTGGTAAGGATCACAATTTCCCC
Organism: Bacteroidota bacterium; assembly: GCA_003648575.1. The sequence goes on along the minus strand of QMPN01000235.1, from coordinate 2,922 downwards.
GATGCTTCTGTCTCCGGCCTGCTGCTTTATCCAATTCAGGCTTTTAAATATCTCCGGGGCGATGGATCGTTCTTCCGGGCTCAGACGCACATTGCGGGAGCTCATAGCCAGGCCGTCTTCCTCTCTGATGATGGGGCAGCCTATGATCTCAAGCGGCATGTTCTCCTGCTCAACCAAGGCTTTTATGATAGCAAGCTGCTGGAAGTCTTTCTCACCGAAATATGCTTTATTGGGCATGCAAATGTCAAAGAGCCTCTTCACCACAACTGCAACCCCATTGAAATGCCCGGGACGATGCTCTCCTTCCATTACCTTTTCAAGTTGCCCAAAGTCGTAGTGTTCCTTCACCTCTTCCGGATACATCTCAACGGAGGAAGGGGCAAAAACAATATCGCATCCTGCCTCCTCCAGCTTTTTACAATCATCTTCCAGGGTCCTGGGATATTTTTCCAGATCCTGCTTATTATTGAATTGTATGGGATTTATGAAGATGCTGACGATGGTGATATCGTTTTCTTTTACCGACTGCTCCAGCAATGAAATATGCCCCCGGTGTAATGCTCCCATGGTGGGGACGAACCCGATCGAAAGCCCGTCAGTTCTGTGTTGCCGTATGGCTGACTGGATATCTTTTATGCTTGAAGAAACAACCATTAGTAAGTGCCTAGTTGCTAGTGCCTAGTGCCTAATTGGAGTGAATAACTTAAATTTATAAACTTAATAACTTAAAACTAACTCAACACCCACTGCGCCCGCCGTAGCGAAGCGAAGGAGGAACACCCAATGCCCAGTGCCCAATGCCTAACGCCCAACGCCTATTTTATTATATTCCAAAAATCTTCCTCCAGCGATGCTTCGGGGGTTTCGATGATGCGGCCAATCTCTTCGCCCCCGCGATAGATGATGAATGTAGGAACACGTTCAATCCCAAGATGTTCAACTGACAGTTCCCCACCGGTTTTATTTCTGTCGACACATATAACAGTAATTACATCATCAGGCACATTTACGTCATCCATTATCCTGTAAAACCTTGGGACCTGCTCCTGGCTATCCTGGCACCAGCTTCCTAAAACCAGTACGATGTCGATACTCCCTTCAACATTATATATCTTTTCAATAAATTGCTTATCGGCATCATAATTCTCATATTCCTGCAAATAATACTCACCGAACTCCCCTTCCTGAAGGGCAGCCCTGTTACAATATCCGATCAGGATCTCCTGGTTAAGTTCGCTGTCGGTAATCTTTTTATTGATATTCTGGGAGTGCAGGGAAAGGGAAAATAATATTGCAAGGATAGTAAACCAAAGTGATGTTTTCATTGTTATATGTTTAGATTAATTAACATACAAATATAGACAATGATTTTAAGCAACAATCGTTTTAACAATATACAGTAACTTTGCAAAAAAAGAGATATGGGTAGTGAAGAACAGTCATTCAATGAAAATCTCGACTTGCTGATCAAGTTGTTCAAAAAGCTAAAGGAGAAATCTTCCCTTGATGACGTACCGGGCATTGACAAGACTTTTTACAAGAATTTTGAGTTCCTGCTCAGTAATTATGAGAATATGCGTGAGCAGTTATCGGAGGAGTTGCTGGAAAAATTCGGTGAACCGGTAAAGGGTATGATCGCCGGCCTGGTGGAACAGCTTAAGATGGAACTGGGTGATGATGCCGGTGACCTTGACCTTGAAGAAGCACCGATAAAAGAGGATATCCTGATCCCCGTCGACATTGCCAAGATCGATGAGATGTTGAAGGATCCCGGCCTCACTGATAAAGAGATAAACAGGCTGCTGGATGAACGGTCAAAGCTGATAAAGAAACTACCCGTTGACCCAAATGATATTCTTTCAAATCCTGATCTTACAGATTAATTAAACCTGCTCTTGCAGTGTTTTTTTCTTCACTTTTCCCTGAACAATCTTGTCCCCCTGATGTTAGGTTTAAAATAAACCTAATTACACTGAAAATATGAGCACAGACAATTTCATTAAATATATGTACAGCATCGTCGATGCTAAAAACGGGGCAGCGCTTGCTGCATTAATGACAGAAAATGGAATATTCCGTTTTTCAGATATTTAAGCAAATTGGTAATGCAAAACTGCTCATTATTAAGCAAGAGTTTGTTATTTATGATAACTTTGCCCTGATAGCAAACCAGCATTGAACAGGACACAGCCACTATGTCGACCAAAGACCATCTACACAACTGTAAAAACTGCAAAAAACGAAATAATATATTTGCTCTGCTTAACGATGAAGAGCTTGAACATGTTGATAAGAACCGTTATGAACTTACCTTTAATAAGGGTGAGATCATTTTCAAGCAGGGATCCCCTCTCACTCATGTTGCCTGCATTACAGAAGGACTCGCAAAATTATACATCGAAGGCCTCAATAAAAGGAACCTCATCTTATCTTTTGCCAAGCCGGTACAAATGATCGGCGGCCCCGGAATGTTTGTTGATTACCGGCATCATTTTTCTGTTGCTGCAGTTGAAGAAACTACCGCATGTCTGGTGGATACCAAGATCATTGAGGAACTGATCGAGCACAACCCGGTTTTCGCCTGCGATCTTCTGAAAAGGACAAATCAAATTTCCATCGCAAATTTCAAGAAATTCATCAACCTCACCCAGAAGCAGATGCATGGCCGCATAGCGGATGCATTTATTTTTCTGCTGGATGAAATTTACGGCCGTAATCCTTTCATCATTACCATCAGCCGGCAGGATATTGCTGACCTGACTGCCATGTCGAAAGAAAATGTGATCAGGGTAATAAAAGTCTTCAGGGACCAGGGCCTTCTCAGGGTCGACGGCAATGTTATAGAGATCCTGAATAAGAAGGAACTTGTCAGGATCGGAGAGACCGGATAAGCTGCCCATTACCTAATTTATATTCAGTCCA
>QMPN01000234.1 GCA_003648575.1 Bacteroidota bacterium | reverse complement strand
ATTGCCGACAGGGTCTTCCTTGAGCACAACGGCGACCTCCTGCATGTCCTTACTGAACAATAAGGTATTTTCTATTTCTCCCAGGTCGACACGCTGGCCCCGGATCTTGATCATGGCGTCTTTCCTGCCAACATGAACCAGTGCTCCATCGGATTGCCTGTATGCGAGATCTCGGCTGTTAAACCGCCCGGTATTGCCATCAACAGGAAAGTCCTGTCGGGTCAGCTCAGCTTTGTTCCAATACCCCAATGCAGTATACTGACTTAAAATGATCATCTCACCCACCTGGTTTGGTTCACAGGCTTTGCCGTCCTCATTCCGGATCTCAATTTCTATTCCATCGACAGGATACCCGATAGGTATGATATTTTGCTTCAGGACAGTATCTTTTTGAATACGGAAAGCACATGCAAGGAACAATTCAGTGCTGGCATAGATGTTAATGATCTCTGTCTGGCGTTTCAGGTAAGGTTGGATCTGCTTTATATCGTTGAAATACAAAGTTTCACCACCTATCATGAGCGTTCTTAACTCATTAATCTTAAAGTCCTTATCGAGTGTGGCCCTGAAATGCCGCAATACAGAGGGGATCATCAGACAAACAGTAATTCTTTCTTTATTAAAGAACCCGGCAAGGCCGGGAAAGCCAAACTTTTTCAGATCATACATAACAAGCGTTCCGCCATTCAGCAGTGCTCCCAGCGACTGCATGGCATGAGCGGAGAATCCGATTGAGAAGTAGTAGGCAAAGATATCATCCGGCGTGATATTGATATATTCAGAAAAGCGTTTTACAAAATGTAATTGGTTTCTCTGGCTGGTGTACACCCCTTTGGGCTCACCGGTTGATCCTGATGTATACAGGATGTGCATATTATCGTCAGCAGTAGGAGTGAGGGTGGGCCGCTGCGTATTTTGACTAAAGTCCAGTTCGTCAATGTTGATGATCACGCGGTCTCCGGAAAGTGCTTTTACCTGGCCAATGTTGATATTGTCGGTGATGATTGCCGCTGCCGAGGAGTCTTTTATCGAGAATTCAACCCGGTGTGCAGGCCAGCTGGTGTCAAGGGGAACATATGCACAGCCGGTTTTTATTATTCCAAGTATAGCGACCATCTGACCGGAACCGAAAGAAAGGAAAAATGCAATTTGTTTCTCCCCTGATCCCAGGGTCAGGATATGATTGGCGATCACATTTGCTTTTTCCTGCAGCGATCTGTATGTAAGATCAGTGTTGCCATCCCTGACAGCAAGCTTATCGGCAAAAGTTTCAGCAATAAGGTCGAAGCGTTCAGCGATGCTTTGCTCAACATCATGTATTGGGATTTGTTTAGCTGCTTTCATTTTCCTGTCTGCCTTAAAATTCTGTTGCTTGGTTAAACAATGGGCAAAGTTAATTTTTATTTGGATTTTCGATGATTTCCTCATAAACCCCGAGCAATTCAAGAACGCTTTTCCTTGTTGAAAACTTCAGGGATTGTTTTCTGGCTTCTATGCTCAATTGCTTCCTGAGCTGATCATCGAAATACATTTGCTCATATTTATCACAAATATCCTCTATATCTGAGGGATCAGCTCCAAGCCCGCCTTTCCCCACCACTTCAGGCATTGAACTATTCATGCCATAAACGACCGGAGTCTCACATCGCATGGCTTCCAGGATGGGCAGGCCGAAGCCTTCATAGAAGGAAACGTAACTCAGGGCCAGGGCTTGAGAGTATAAGGCAGGCAGGTCCTCATCATCGACAAATCCCGTAAATGTGATAAGGTTGCTGTAGGCCGAGAAACTCTTCGCTTTCCATCCTTGCTTTCCGGATATTACCAGCGAGAGGTTCAGGTCTTTATGCTTTTTATGGAGTAACTGGAATGCTTTGATGGAATTGTTTACATTTTTTCTTGGTTCTATGGTTCCGAGTATTAATAAATAGGGCATATCCAACCTGACGCCATATTTTTTCAGCACTTCGGTGCATTCTTCCTTATCTATCCGGTGAATAAATTTATCCTCATCGACATGCTCATAAATGAGGTGTTGGTTCTTATCAGGCAGCGAAAGGAACTTTTTTGAATCACTTAAAGTAGATTCGGAAACATTGATGATGTGGGCTTGTTGTTTTTCAATGAACCTGAGCCCGTTCTCCGCATTTTTGATATTTATTCTGGTGTGATAATCGGGAAACAGCTTATGGGTGTAATCATGTATAGTAAACACTATTGGAGCCCTGACCCTGGTAAATGGCCGGTAGTGTTGTTGCAGGGGAACATGGATGAGGTCGTAGCGTGAATTAATTCCGGGGATGGAATAGCCTTCCTTATCTTGCTTGTTATGCAAATATGCGGTGTAAATTATTCTTGGTAAGAATAGTATTGCTGAACGCAATAAGAAAAACAGAAAGAGGGTGGCTATTTTAATGTTGTAATAAACCTTATGGAATAAGTGAATATTGTTGTCTGTCAGCCATTTGATCCATCTGTCAGGCAAAATGTACCTGATGACGGATTCCAATTGTCCAAAAAATCCTCTTTTATGCTTCCTGCTTGTCAGGCCGTACTGCTTTTCCAGCTGTGCCCTGTCAAAGCCATCTTCCTTAAGGCTTGCATACTTTTTTAATGAAATGATCTCTTTATTTATGAGCAGATCGAATTGCCATTTGCTGTTCACATTTTCAGTCAGCGGGATCAGGCCATCGATCAGCCCGGCGACATACCTTTTAACACCATCATTATCGGGTGTGGCCATTTTATTTGCTTCAAGGAGCACCTTGAATGGCTGTGCCGGTTCAGGAGGTACCGTAAGGCCCAGCTTTTGAAGAAAGGAGTGATCAAGCTCAGGATCGGGCAATGATATGCTGCCATCACGGGTATATCCCAGCTTTTCCATGTGTGGCCCGTGATAGATCCAGAAGAGGTCGTGCAATTCGTCGGGCATCTCCTCTTTCCATCCACCTGTCTTCCCTTTTCGAAAAGCTTTATCAGCTAACTTTTTGGATTCCTCATCTGTGTATCCCCAGGTTTTTCGTGCGCCATAAGCAGCCTTGCCTTCTTTGAGTGCCTCAAACGAAGGGATCTTTGAAGGATCAGGTGCCGGCAGCCGGCATATTTCCCTGATGCGTTCGATCTGCCCGACAGGATCGGCAAGGAGGTCCTCATACCTGATGATGAGGCCGGCCCTTTTCGTCCATGCTTCGACATTCTTTGACCATCCGCCAAAGAAGCTGTCTTTCTCGGCAATAATGGCAGCTTTAAGGTTTTCGTAAAAATCTGAGCCCGGGGCAACGATATCCCGGCGCTGATGTGCCATGGAAACCATTACATCCCTGCCATCCCTCACAATATACACTGCTTTGATGCCGGGATCAGCCGGATCGAGCTGTGCTGGCAATAAATGTGTTTTTACAAAAGGGTGATCGGCATAGTCCGCTTCCAGGGGATGATCCTCTTCCATATGGTACTCGCTGGAAGTAAGGCCATATACGTCATGCAAGATGTTTCTTACAAAGGTATTGCCGGAACGGGGGAAGGATGCGATCCAGATCATAATGCTGCTTTATTTCGCTCCTCCCTGATCTGAAGTGCCTTGTTATAGATCTCGTAATCTGCCTGGTTGAGATCACGGATCCTGCTGAGGGTGTCCTGGTCAATATCGGGCTTGCTGCCTGTGATATTCTGTTTGAATTCAGAATAGTTCTTCCAGTTCAAAAGCTTTGCCAGTTGTTCCAGGTCTTCCTCGTAATGATCTGTAAAACCTATGAAAAAGAATTCTTCCGGGCTGATCCCATCCAGGAATTTGCTCATACGGTTCCTGTTGGCCTCGGTACTTGCATATTCAAGTAAGGTCTTTTCCATCTTCGCAAGGATGTTCAGGTCTTTCTTCTTTTCATTCAGTTCTTTCCTGAGTATCTTATCAAGGTAATAGTAATTGGATATGACTCGCTCAGCGGGTTCCCTTAGCCAGGTCACAACGGGGCATCCGGCGGGGATATCAAAATTATCGGTAAGCTTCCTGAATGAAAAGTGGCCGTGTACCACCCGGACATTTTTTTTAAGCCCGGAGCCTTTGAAAGTCCTGCCATCCAGTTCAATGTTTCTGCGAATATCCATCCTGGATACATGATTGCTGCCATAAACTTCTTTCAGGATATTTCTGAAGCTGGTGCCTGCAGTTTTTGGAATATGCAGGGAAATAAGTTCAATGCTGTTCTCTATCTTTCCACTTTTCTTAAACAGGCTCATTCGATCCCTCTCATTTTTTTGACATCATTATACAGTTTGATATCCAGATCATTAAGCATGGCTAATTCGTGACGCATTTCATCGTCAATATCACTGTATTGAGTTTTGCAGTCGTTATTATGCTTGAAGCCGGCATTGCTGTTAACATGAGAAAAGCTCTTAGCCCGGGGCCATCCCATTTTTGTTATCAGTTCTTCCATATCTGCCTCGAATCTCTCCAGGATACCAATGAAGAAAAAGTCGTGCAGTTCCATTCCTTCGAGAAAAGCATCCATCCTGTTGTTCTTTTTTCCTTCTCTGGCATATTCCAGCAGGGTATAATTCTTTTTTCTTAACTGCCTTTTATTGGCATTGCCTGTTCGCAACCTCTTCATGAAAAAATAGTAATTGGAGATCACTCTCTCAACTGGGTCCCTCAGCCAGGTGATCACCCTGGGATGGTGTTTTTCAATGACAGGCATCAATTGAGAGACACTCAGATGTGCATGAATGCCCCGGATATGGCCGGGGAAAATTTCATCATTGATCTGTGAAAATCTCCCGTCGGGAAAGAAATGCTCTCTCTCATGGCGTATGTCAAGGGCATTACCATAAACCTGTTTCAATACCTCGAGAAAGGAGCGCCCCCCTGTCTTGGGGATATGGATGGAGATCAACTCGATCGTTCCGCTTACCGATTTATGGTCTGTTTCTGTCATCAGGTTTTATTTCTGAGGCGCAGGGCTTCTTCATACAAAGCTACATCAATACTGTTTAATGTGGCAATTTCCTTTTTCATTTCAGCATTTATATCCCT
>QMPN01000233.1 GCA_003648575.1 Bacteroidota bacterium | reverse complement strand
TTTTGTTGTAGCGAGATCGAGAATTGAACTCGAGACCTCCGGGTTATGAATCCGACGCTCTAACCAACTGAGCTACCTCGCCATAATTGGGGCTGCAAATATAAATATTTTTTGATTTGAATTCCTATTCAAAAACAAATAACTGATATTTCAGGAATCAAAACATTTCTGGCTTCTAACTTCAACTTTAGTAAATCTGAATTCATAAGTGAGAAGGTAAATTTTAGGTTGAGATATTAGAAGGCGATAGAAGATAGAAGAAGTACTCTACGCAGCCCCCAGCACCTTATAAAATACTGCCCAGAACAACTAAACCCTTCTACGTGTTTATCCGTATTTGGCTTGGTGATTGTACTGAAAATACCCGGACAGCTTGTAATCGCAATAAAACAATATTTATATTTATGAAACATTTAAAACGACCAATAAGTATAAACCACATATATCATCGCTTGCGGTGATGAACCCAGACTTGAAATTGTAGTTAACAAAACAAACCAAACCAAATAGTTATGAAGAGGATGCGTTATTTAGGAGTCTTGATACTGGTCACATTGTTTCTTTCACAAGGGATCCGTGCACAGGAAATAGAGATCACACCCATGTTGGGTTACACGTTCAGAAGCGACCTTAAATTTATTGAGGGTACCATGGAAGTGAATGATATTATGAATATTGGTGCGAACTTCAGCTTCCCTACATCAAATTATAAGAGCAAGTTCGAGATTACAATCTCAAACTCATTTTCGCGTGCAACATGGAATGAATCTCCAGATTATGCCGATTTGATTGAAGAAACGGATTATAAAATGATGGTTACCTATTTCCAACTTGCATGGGTAGTTCAAGGCGAGATACAAAGAGATTTCAATATATTCTTTGGTCCCAATCTGGGGCTGGTGAACTATAATATCTCAAAATCAGGGGTAGGAAATGTTCCAAGGTTCTCAATCGGGGCCCAAACGGGTATCAATTACTATTTCGACCGTGTTCTCGGATTCAAGTTTCAGGCCCTGATGGCACTTCCCGTATTCATGGGAGAAGGCAAACACTTCAGGAATATTATCGAAGATACAGGTGAAGGTGTAAATGATTGGATCTCAGTGAGTGAAACAACATTTCCTGTGAACCTTGTGCTAAGTGCCGGATTGATCTTCAGGATCGAAACACGATAAAAGAAAAAACTATCATATAAACGCATCATCCTACTGGTTGATGCGTTTTTTTACTCCACTGTCTTTTTATAATATATATTTCTCTTTTCGAATTCTTTGAAGAGATAGGAAACACAGGCTTCATGCTTCCCGAGATATTCTGGCGGGGAAACGCCCTGGTGGCTATAGATCCCATTTAGTACCATCCTGGCGGTTATGGTAGCTGTATAGCCCGTGGTCCTGGCCATGGAATGGATACCGGTTTTTGAATCGTATTCGTCATACAGATCATAGCTTATGCGCATGGGATCTCCATCCTTTATGCCACTCACGATTACCTTCATTACTGTAATATCTACTTCACCCTCCTTGAGCTTCCATTGGTCGAACAGCAGGCTTGATGTCATTTCAAGGGGACTGACTTCACCTTGTCCGAACTTCTTCGTTTCCTGGCCGAAAAAGCCTGAATCGCGCAGGATTTCCATCAACCTTGCATGGCCCGGATACCTCAGGGTCTTTTCTTCCATATCGGGGGCATCAATAGTGCGTATCAGGGAACGCAGACCATCACTGATAAATGCCTCCAGTGTTCCAACGCCCTCTATCTCTACCAGTTCTTTTTCACAGAGGGCAGGGAGTATGCATTCTTTTCCATTCCTGACGATCCTGGCAGGACGGGTATATTCTTCTATGACATCGGCAGGAGAGAAGACGGCCTTATATTCCCAGGGATGCTGTCTTACACGTGGGAGTCCGCCAACCATGATCTTTACATTTTTGGTTTCGTCGAGCTGATCGGACGCATAAGCAGTTAGGATGTTACTCATGCCCGGTGCAACGCCAATATCAGAGATGGCTATCACCCCTTTTTCCTTGGCAAGGCCATCGAGAAGGAAGAGGTCTTCCGGGAAAAATGCTATGTCGACGACATTTTTTCCGCTATCGATTACTGTTTCCAGGGTGTTAAAGCCCATATGCCCGGGAACAGCATTGATCACCAGGTCAAAATCCCGAACCAACTCCCGTACCTTTTCTTCCTGAGAAAGATCACAAACAATGCCATTTATAGAGAAATCACCAATGGCCTTCCTGAGTTTCTTTTCATCAATATCGGCCAGGCCGACATTGAATTCTTCTGCCAGGTCTCGGGCCATAGGACCACCTACAAGGCCGCCACCCAATACAATTATTTTCTTCTTTTCCATTTTATCTCTTCGTTTTATTGATCTGTGTGATGATCACACCAAAAATAACGATAATAATGCCGGCGATCTTCTTCCCGCTGAACATTTCATCTAATATAAAATATGACGCGATGGCTGTGATCACAGGAATGAGATTGCTGTATACGTTGGCCCGGTTCACCCCCAACTGCTTGATAGTAGTAGCAAAGAGTATATAGGATAGTGAAGAAGCCAGAATAGCCAGAGAACATAGGGCAAATAAAAGCCTTCTGTCAGGGACGACATGAACAAACTCATCCAGGTCAAGGAGGAGAAATAAAGGCAGGAACAGAACTGCCCCAAGCAGGTTTTGCCAGGCAATGAGGTTTACCGGACTGTAAAATGCCATGAGCTTTTTCAGCAGGATGGAATAAATCACAGCCGAAAGAACTGCCCCAAAAAGCATGAGAACGCCTTTCGGATCAGTGGTAAAGCTGAAATCGGGGTTGATGAGCATAACAAGTATCCCTGTAAAGGAAATCATGATCCCGGCGATGTTCAGCATGGATATCTTCTCCCTGATCATGAACCAGGCAGCAAAAGGTGTTAATACCGGAATAGTGGTAATGACCACTGCGCTGATTGAGGCTGTCGAATACTTCAGACCGTAATTCTCCCCCAGGAAATAAAAGAAAGGATTAAATATCGCAGAGGTCAAAAACAATAGCATATGTTCTTTGCGTATCCTCTTCAGAAAGCCCGTAAATGAAAGGATAATAAACAGAAAAATACTGGAAATGACCAGCCTCAGGAAGATGGTTGTGATAGGTGGGTAATACTCGAAAACAATGGAAGTCCATACAAATGACATCCCCCAGAATGCCATCGCCAGCAAAGCAGCAATGTAAATATATACACGTTTAGTAGCTTTTGCTTCCACAAAACAAAAATATGTAAAACTTAAACACGAATACACAGAACCTAGCACCCAGTACCCAGCACCTAGTATCTGGCACCTGCTTTTTTCTCGTATCTTGTAACAATTGAAATAAAACTCAGTCACTAATTTAAACAACGCCTTGATGAAGCGAAGCGTAAACATGCATGAAGACCTGATTGCCGGCTGCCGGGTTAACAACCGTAAGTCGCAGCTACAGATCTACAATTTATATTATAAAGCCATGTTCAATACAGCATTCAGGATCGTAAAACACAGTGCCGAGGCAGAGGATGTCATGCAGGAAGCCTTCCTGACAGGCTTCCAGAAGATTGCGGACTATAAGGGTGAGGCCAGTTTTGGAGCATGGTTAAAAAGGATTGTGATCAACAGGGCAATAGATCAACTTAAAAAGCAGAAGGAGAGCGTATCTCTTGAAGAATCAGGGATAGAACCCATGACAGAAGAGTCAAATGAGAACTATCTGGAAGTTTTGTCCTATAAAACTGATCAAATCAGAAAAGGGATCGAACAACTGGGTGAGGACGACAGGATGATCATGAGCCTGTTCCTGCTGGAAGGATACGACCATGACGAGATTTCGCAATTTATGCAAATCTCTAATAATGCGAGCCGAACACGTTTTTCCAGGGCGAAGCACCGCCTGCGGGATTGGCTAAAACAACAAAAGATCGATGAACTTGTAAATTAATTATTATGAGTATATTAGAAGATAAGATCAAGAAAAATCGTCAGCACTATGATGTGCATGAGCCGGATGAAGGGCATATCGAGCGATTTGCTTCCAAACTAGACGAAAAGCTGCATACCAGCGAGCGTAAACACCGGAGGCCGGTATGGCGCATTGCTGCCACCATCGCTCTTGTCGCAACGATTTCAGCTTTGCTGATATTTCAGTATTCCGATAATTCATCTACAGTACAGGCCGGGCAGATGAGTGATGAACTTAGCCAGGTGGTCGATCATTACAACAGACTTACTGATCAGAAGCTGGGCGATATCAGCAATTGTGCTGCTTCGAATGAGGAAGCTGCAAAGATCGATGAAATGGCCAGAGTGCAGCTCGAAGAACTGGAAAAAGATGCCGGCGTATTGCAGGAAGAACTGATCAGAGACGATTCCAATGACAGAGTTTACGGAGCCCTCGTCAACAACTATAGAACAAGAATAAAAATACTTGATAATATCATTGCCAAAATATGTCAACTTTAAACTTAAAACCGGAAAAAATGAAAAGTTTTACACGAATTTCAACCATGATCACCCTGATGCTGCTGTTTATCACAGCAGGCCTCACAGCTCAGGAACTTAAAAAAAGCTATCACGAAACCTACGATGTGAACTCAGATGCCAGGGTGCAGATTGATAACAAGTATGGGCAGGTGTACATTCAGACATGGGATAAGAACCAGGTCGTGATCGATGTGGAGATCAGTGTCGATGCTAAGAATGAAAAGGAGTCTCAGAAAATCCTGGATAAGATCAATGCAAAGATCTCAGGGAGCAATGATCTGGTGAAGGCAATAACCGTTTTCACCGGGAATCTGAACTGCAGGAATTGCGAGATGAGCATCGAATATGAAGTGAAGATGCCTGCCGGCTGTATGCTAGACCTGAAGAATGAATTCGGCAATGCATATGTCGGAGAACTTTCTGGCCCTGCAAAGATCCGTGTAGACTACGGCAACCTTGAACTGGACGGGCTTACCGGAAAGGATAACTCAGTAACCGTTAAATTTGGAAATGCCGAGATCG
>QMPN01000232.1 GCA_003648575.1 Bacteroidota bacterium | reverse complement strand
TCTGAATGACAGCTTATACTTATTGTCCTGAAATAAATGGAACACGTGGAATGTACTATGCAGAATGGGAAATGAAAGGAAATCACCCAACACCCAACCCTCAACACTCAACACTCAACCCTACAAGTGTATCTCCGCCTGCCTTTTCTTCTTTTTATTCACCTGCAGCTAATTGCCTCAGGTACATTTGTATGGTATTCTCAAGACCGAAATACAATGCATCGCTGATGAGGGCATGACCTATGGAAACCTCCAGCAAGCCTTCAAGACCATTTGCAAAATACTTCAGGTTTTCCAGGCTCAGGTCGTGGCCTGCATTCAATCCGAGGCCTGACTGAACAGCCACCCTGGCTGCATCAGCAAAAGGCTTGATGGCCTTCTCCTTCCCGGCAGGAAAATCATGAGCATAGGCTTCTGTATAGAGCTCTACTCTATCAGCACCGCTCTTTGCAGCATGCTCTATCATGGCGGCATCGGTCTCAATAAATACCGATGTCCGTATCCCGTTTTGTTTAAACTCCGCGATGACCTCTCTCAGGAAAGTTTCATTTTTGATCGTATCCCATCCGGCATTGGAGGTAAGCACACCGGGCGGATCTGGAACCAGGGTAACCTGGGCAGGACTCACAGCGCAGACCAGATCTATAAACTGCCTGTTGGGATATCCTTCTATGTTAAACTCTGTTGTCACCACCTCTTTAAGGTCCAGCACATCCTGATAGCGGATATGCCTCTCATCAGGCCGGGGATGCACCGTAATGCCCTGTGCGCCGAACCTTTCACAATCGATGGCAGCCTTCACTACATCGGGAATATTTCCTCCCCTGGCATTGCGAAGGGTGGCGATCTTATTGATATTTACGCTTAATCGGGTCATGAGATCAGTATTTCATTAAGAATACAAAGCTAAGAATTTACTAAGTTTGTATGACAAAGTACATTATGAGAGTAGTTATTCAAAGGGTCTCCGGAGCTTCCGTCAGCATAGCCGGAAAAGAAAAAAGCAAGATCGACAGCGGCTTGCTGATATTGCTGGGCATTGAAGATTCAGATGCACAAACTGATATCGACTGGTTGTGTGCTAAGGTCAGCAATATGAGGATCTTTCCGGACCAGCAAGGTGTTATGAACCTTTCGGCAAAGGATGTAGGGGCAGAACTAATGGTAATAAGCCAGTTCACGCTGCATGCCAGCACTAAGAAGGGTAACAGGCCTTCGTATATCAAGGCCGCCAGGCCGGAAACCGCCATCCCCCTCTACGAGGCTTTCATTAAAACACTTGAGATGGAGAGCGGCCTGAGTATAAAAACCGGAGAATTCGGGGCCATGATGGACATCGCCCTCACCAATTCCGGCCCGGTCACCATCGTCATTGACAGTAAGTATAGGGAATGATACTAGATACTGGGTACTGGATAAAGGTAGAAGGAGATATTTTGAAGGCGAAGGCGATAGATGATAGAAGAAGGAATTTAATTAACCCTCAACAATCTCCTTCCCCTTCCTCAATCAACTTCTTCATTCTTCAATCTTCTATGAAAAAACCCCCTGTGATCTCTCACAGAGGGCCAAAACCAAATTAATTAATGAAAAAATTTATTTATTGCCGTCGCCTTCCTTGGCGGGAGTTTTTTTATCGTTGCATTTTGTTTTGCATTCCTTTGACTTAGTCTCGCATTTAGCTTTAGAGTCATCAGGGCAGCATTTTTTCTTGTCGCAAGATTTTGCACACTTTGTCTTGCCGTCTGTTTTTGCTTCTGCTTTCTTATTTTTGTCAGGATCGTCGTCAAGTTGAAGTTTTACAATTTCCATATTGTCTACTGATGCAACGGCTGACTGTATGCCTAATGTTCCGAAAGCTACGAAACAAACGAGGGCGAATCCGATGAGAAGTTTCTTCATGTCTGATAAGATTTAGTTGATTATACTTTATTTTGCGTTGATAAAAGTAATGCAAGTATGAGGCTCAGTATGTTAAAGGCTTGTTAAACTCTGTTAATAATTTGTTAATGAACACATTTGTTTTCCGGATGTTTATATGTTTATGAATAAAAAAAGTGTTTTCGCTTTAAACGGGATTATGGTGTTTGCAATGCTTGGGATTGCTTTTGCCCAATTCTTCTGGATAAAGGATAACCTTGAGTTAAGGGCGGAAGAGGGAAAGATGATGACCCATCAGATGATCCTTCCCATCATCATGTCGATACTGTTTTATCTGATCTTATGTACCAGCTTTTATATGACCATCAGGGTAATGTTCAAACTAAAAAAATTATCCCGGGTGAAGAGAGATTTCATTAACAATATGATCCATGAGTTTAAAACGCCCATTTCGACCATCTCCCTGGCCAGTGAAATGCTTCTGGATCCTGGTGTGAACAAATTCCCTTACAAGACGAAGCGTTATGCCAACGCAATTTTCGATGAAAACAGTCGCTTACAGAAACAGGTGGAACAAGTGCTGCAGCTTTCAATCCTGGATATAGACGAATTCAACCTGAAACTCAAAGAAGTCGACCTCCACATTATCCTGCGAAAAATGGCGGAATACTTTTCGATAGATATAGGAAAAAGAGGCGGGGTCATCATCACTGAACTGAAAGCGGATCATCACCGGCTCTTAGCATATAAAACTCATCTTACGAACATAATTTCAAACCTCATTGATAATGCAATAAAGTATTCGCCTGAAAATCCCGAGGTAAAAATTAGCACAAAAAATGGAAACAACAGTATCATTCTGACGATCAGTGATAACGGGATTGGCATCAGCCAGGAAAACCAGAAACACATTTTTAAAAGGCTGTATCGTGTCCCTGCCGAAAATATGCATAAAGTTAAAGGCTTCGGACTTGGGCTGTTTTATGTTAAAACCATGGTTGAAGCTCATTCCGGAAAAATTACGCTTCAAAGTGAACTGAATAAAGGCACGACAATGATTATAGAGTTACCAACAGATATTAAACAGCAACCCGATGATTAAAGCAACGATCTTATTAGTTGAAGATGATTCCAATCTCAGCATGGTACTCCAGGATTACCTGGAAATGCTTGAATATTCCATTGTTCTGGCCAGGAACGGGGAAGAAGGGCTTTTGCACTTTATGAAAAAGGATTTTGATATATGTATCCTTGATGTGATGATGCCGAAGAAAGATGGTTTCTCACTTGCCAGAGATATCCGGAAAGAAGATAAGCAAATCCCAATTATCTTTCTCACCGCAAAATCATTGAAAGAGGACAGGATCAAGGGATTTCAGACTGGTTGCGACGATTATATCGCAAAACCCTTCAGTATGGAGGAATTAAGTTTCAGGATCCAGGCTATCCTCCGCCGATGCCAATCCGGCAGCGGTGATGACAGCGAACAACAAATAAAAGTATTTGAACTCGGCAAATATACCTTCGATGCCGAAAATATGCTCCTGGTCGGGAATGGTGCAACACGTACGCTCACCAGGAAGGAAACAGCATTGCTGTGCATTCTGTGCAAAAACACAGGTAAACTGGTTGCAAGAGACCATATCCTTAATGAGGTATGGGGAAATGATGATTACTTCCTCGGACGAAGCATGGATGTATTCATAGCAAAGCTCAGAAAATACCTGAAAGAAGATCCCTCCCTATCCATCACCAATGTACATGGTGCAGGTTTTAAACTGGAAACGGCCGAGTGATCAGAAATCTATTTCCGCCTGATCGATAAGGAAAGCATATTCCAGTGATACTTCTTTATAACGCTGGAACCTTCCCGATGCACCACCATGGCCATAATCCATATTGGTCATTAATAGCAGCACATTATCATCAGTTTTCATATCACGTAGTTTTGCCACCCACTTGGCAGGCTCCCAGTACTGAACCTGAGAATCGTGCAGGCCTGTAGTCACAAGCATGGCCGGATAATCCTTGGCTTCCACATTATCATATGGAGAGTATGAAAGCATGTATTCGTAATATTCCTGATCGTTGGGATTTCCCCACTCATCATACTCACCTGTAGTCAGCGGGATACTCTCGTCGAGCATGGTAGTAACCACATCGACAAAAGGTACGGCCGCAATTACAGCTTTAAAGAGTTCAGGCGCCATGTTATATACAGCTCCGACCAGCAATCCGCCGGCACTGCCACCCATGGCAAAGATCTTTTCTTCTGTTGTGAATTTTTCCTCGATAAGGAATTCGGCACAGCTGATAAAATCGGTAAACGAATTTTTCTTTTTTAGGAGTTTTCCATCTTCGTACCATTGGCGTCCCATCTCTTCACCGCCCCTGATATGAGCAATGGCATAGACGAAGCCACGGTCGAGAAGGCTCAACCTGACTGAGCTAAAATAAGGATCCATGCTAGCCCCATAAGAGCCATAGCCATAAAGTAAGAGTGGGTTGTTTCTATCTTTCTTTATGCCTTTCTTATATACCAGCGAGATAGGCACTTTTGTACCATCAGGAGCCGTCGCAAACAGTCTTTCTGCATAATACTCATCCGGTTCATATCCGCCAACAACTTCCTGCCTTTTCAATAACTCGGCATCTCCTGTTTTCATATTATAATCATACACAGAATTAGGGATGGTCATCGAAGTATAACCATAGCGGAGCAGATCGGTATCAAAATCCAGGTTGGTAGAAAGATATGCGACGTATGTCTGCTCTTCGAATTCAATATAAAAATCCTTTTCCCCATCGTGGCTCATGATCCTGATTTCGGTGAGTCCGTTCGTCCTCTCCTGAAGAGCCAGGTACTTGTTGAATACTTCATAATCTTCAAGCAAGACTTCCGGACGATGAGCGATCACTTCTTTCCAACTCTCCAGATTGGTTTTGCCAACAGGTGTTTCCATCAGTCTGAAATTCTTGGCATCCAGATTTGTTCTGACGTAGAACTTATCCTGGTAGTGGCTCACGAAATATTCCAGGTCAGCCTTTCTTTCCTGAAAAACCTTGAACTCCTCATCAGGAGTTGAAGCATTCAGGTAACGGTACTCAGTAGATAGGGTACTGAAGGAGCCGATCATGAGATAATCCATAGATTTCGATATCGTGACC
>QMPN01000231.1 GCA_003648575.1 Bacteroidota bacterium | reverse complement strand
GTCGGTATCAGCAAAGATGATATCCTTAAAAATGAGCTGCCTCTACCCCATCGGGATATGCTACCTCTGAGCGTTGAAGAAGAGATTGTTTGTTATGCAGATAAGTTCTTCACAAAAAAAGATGGAAAGCTTTCCATTCCTAAGTCACCTCAAAAGATCCTGAAGAATCTTGCTAAATATGGACCTGATAAGCAAGCTGTATTTCAGGGGTTTATTGATAAATATGGGATTGTCAGCTGACAGCAGGCAGTTAGGGTTCGCTTACGACTATAAACCTCACAGAAACCATCTCCCCGTTTTCATCCACTGCCGTGACCATGTGTTCTCCTTTATTTGTCTGTATACCCATTTGATGGCGCATGCTGGTCTTTCCAAGGTAGTCCGCATCCAGATGCCAGTAGATGGTGGTGCCCGGGTCACGATGGGCGATCTCAAGCACAGCCTCCCCCGGCTTGCCATCCAGTCCGGTAGGTATATAGATTTGTGAACCCCAGTCGGGGTAAATAAATGCCATCACAGCCTGCTTTTCTACAGGGGCACATCCGGGAAGGTAAGGCGGCAATTCCCGATACCATGCATGCCTTGTTTTAAAGTACCATGCCATGGCCGGAGGTAGCACAAACCAGGGCTGATGAAACATATCCTGCACATCAAAGCATCCTTCGCTAACCCTGTATTGCCTGTTATTGTCGAGATGAACGATCTGATGATACGGGCAGGGTTCTGACTTCAGGCCTGAGCGTGGCACCCACATGGTATCGGCTTCTTCGCAGGACATCCCCATGCGATAACCGCTCTGTTTGCAGACAGTAATTTCTTCCATTTCATCCCAGGGCTGGTCGAACCATGCGGTGGAAGGCATAAGATCGAAAAGATCAAATAATATTGGGGCTGCCGTGCTCACTCCGGTCAATCCCGGCCTTCCTTCTCCATCACCATTTCCGGCCCATACAGCTACCACATATCGAGGATCAGTGCCGACCGACCAGGCATCCCTGAAGCCAAAGCTGGTGCCTGTTTTCCATGCTATCCTGCGTGATGAGGAAAATACCTCCCAGTTTTCTTCCCTTTCCGGCCTGTTCACCTCTTCCATAGCCTTATAAGTCAGCCAGATGGACGCTGCACCTAATTTTGGTTCTGTAAAAAGTATTTCTTCATCCCGGGAAGCAGGAATAATCAGCGGTTCATGAAAATCGCCCTCAGCGTACCTTCCGCTGAGTCCATAAAAATGATCCAGCGTCCTCGACATCCCGGCATAAATACCGGCCAGTTCCCATAAAGTAGTTTCTGCTCCACCCAGAATGAGTGAAAGTCCGTAAATGCCGGCCGACCTGTTCAGGCTCTCCATACCCAGGCCTTTCAAAAAAGCATGAAAGCGATCAACACCATAATTCCTCAGCATATTAACAGCAGGAATATTCAGGGAACGCGACAAAGCATTATCGGCACTCACGGCACCGTCATAAGTATTGTTGAAGTTTTTGGGAGAGAAGCCGGTCATCCTGCTTGGAATATCAGGGATAAGCGTTTTTGGTAATATCCGCCCCTCATCCAGGAGGGCTGCGTAAAGCAATGGTTTAAAGACACTTCCACTGCTGCGTGGAGCGGTGATAACATCTACCATCTCGCCATGTGATCCACCCGGTATGGTAGTATTTCCGATATATGCCAGCACCGTTCCAGATTCAACCTCAAGTATGATGGCAGCTGCATTATGTATCTCATTTTGCTTCAGCACCTTCACATGATCATTCACAATTTGCTGTGCGGTAGATTGCAAATGCCGATCAATTCCTGTCCTTATACGCTGTCCTCTATGAGAAACATGCAATCTTGCCAGGAGATGGGGTGCTAATTGTGGCAATGGGTGTGGCTTATCGGGCAGCGGTTCCTGAAGTGCCAGATTCCAGCTAAGTGAGTCCATAAACCCTTCATCCAAAAGTCTGTTCAGGAGGTCATTTCTTTTCATCAGCAAGGCATCCCTGTTCCTGCCGGGATGAATAAGGGCCGGTGCATTGGGCAGCACAGCCAGGCAGGCAGCATCAGCCCAGGTCAATTCCGATGGGTCGCAGGAGAAATATCGCCAGGCGGCTGCTTCGAGGCCCACCACATTTCCGCCAAAGGGAGCATGCGAGAGATACATATTCAGTATCTCATCTTTGGTGTGCATCATTTCCAGCCTCACTGCCAGGAAGATCTCTATGATCTTTTCCGAAATGCTTCTTTTCCGGCCTTTTCTCATCAGCCGTATCACCTGCATGCTTAATGTACTTCCTCCACTGACCACGGCAAGATGCCTGATATTCAGGTATGCTGCCCTTCCAATTGCAAGTACATCCACCCCCGGATGTGACTCAAAGTGCTTATCCTCAAACAGGATGATGCACTGCTTCATCTTTAAGGGAATGTTGTCGGGAGCCGGAAAGCGCCATTGTCCATCATCAGCTATCATAGCCCCCATGAGGCGTCCGCCCCGGTCTTCCACCACCGTAGAAAATGGATCATCGAAACCGGGTGGCTTGATCAGCAGACTGGTTAATACCAGCAGTATTACCAGCAAGCACCATCCTGCAATCGCAGGCAACTTTTTATGGAAGGAAAAGCGCATCCTTCTGATTTATGGTGATTTTACTACTTCAATCCACTTTCCGGAGCGGCGTGCATAAACATCAGGATTATACATAGCCTCGCATAATGGTCCCGGCATATAATACCTTCCTACATAGGCTGCATTCAATAATACAGAGTATTTCACCGAACCCGATCTGTAAAGGCTGAAATAAGTCATGACCCTGTCATCCCTGATATCCCTGTATTCGAAATTACTTTCATCAAGAACATCAGGCAGCCCGTACATTCTTTTGTTGATGATCTCCCATCCGGATGGAAAGATCTGCGTCAACGACATATCCCTGTAGTAGGTGTAAAGTGCCGTTGTGCTGATTTTTACCTCTGCAATGAAATCGGTTCCCTGCTCGATGCTGGATGGATCGATACTGTTTCCTTCCAGGTCTTTGTAGGAAACCTGCATCCTGATGTTATTATCTACATCTTCTGTACTGTCTGTCAGCGGATTTCCTTTCATACTCAAACACAGAAAAAGATCTTTGTCATCTTCATTTTTAACTTTTAGTTCAAAGAAATCCTCCTTAGCAGGTTCCGGTTCTATCCGTGACAGGTAAAAATCAGTCCGGATATCAGTAAATTCACTTCCGTATGTTGAATAGCTGTATTGCATTCCTGCAGTGTTCAGCGGTTGATCATCGTAATATGCTGCCATGGATAGCAGGCAACAAGCTGTTGTTTGAGTGCTCATCCAACGCTTCTTAGTAAGGGCATCCGAAATTTCTCTGGCAAGAGAAAAAGCTTTATCCTTTTCATCCAGCAGACAAAGGCTTTCCAGGATCAGTGCTTTGTCACGCAAAGAAGACCCATATGTTTGATCAAATGATGCGTACGTTGGGACCTCCAATCCGGCCGTAGAAGCGATCTTTGTAGCAGCTTCAGGCTGTCCAGCAAGCACATATGCTGCCACAAGCCGCCAGTGTGCTGTTGCGCAGAGATCAGGAAGCTCGCGCAGCCTGTTCATGGCTCTCAGGTCAGGCGAACCCGCCAGAGACAGCGTATACAAGCGGTATGCCTGTCCCAGGCCACGATTGTATTTCGAATCCTCATCAGCAGACCAGGTGGCTGCTCTCCCCTGTTGATATGATAACCAGTTTGATTTCAAACCAACCGGTAAGCTATATCCCTGTTTTTCCGCTACCAGTAAGAAATGACCGGCATATGAACTTGTCCACTCGCTCACATGGCCTGAGGGCCAGAGCCTCATACTTCCATCAGTAGCCTGAAAACCTATTAATTTATTCAGGGCTGCCCGTATATGTGCTGTGATCCGTTTCTCCGAAGCATCTGTCAGCTCAGTAAGCTTCGACAGGTATAGTTGTGGAAATGCACCTGAAACTGTTTGCTCCAGGCATCCATGCGGATAGGAGATCAAATAGTTTAATCTCCTGTCCAGGTCGATGGGCATCAAAGTAGCTACCTCAAAAATCAGGCTGTTACTGCCCTCAATACCCGGCAAACTTTCCTTGAAGGTATGCTCCTCGCCGGGTTTGAGTTTTGCGCGAAATACCCTGCTAACGGCAGGATTTGGGTTCCTGATCTCAATATTTATTGTGTAGGTAGCTCTGTGATTTCCGCTCACTGCCTCTATCTCAACCTTTCCCGTTCCCGTATTCTCTATGCTGCTGAGATAAAAGATGATCACCTTATCACCCATGTCATCGAATGTTACTGATTTACTGAGTTTGCCTTCTTTAAACATGGCATTTGGCATGATCGTGACCTGTACTTCCCGGATATCTTCTTCCATAGCAAATACACTAACAGGAAGGGATACCTGCTCTGCCGGCCCAAGCACCCTGGGAAGGGTAGCCAATAGCATCAGAGGCTTCTTAACCGGCGTTGTCTTTTCAGCAGACCCGTATACCATCTCTCCAGCAGCTACTATCATTGTTCGTACACTTCCCACATAATTGGGCATGATATAGCTGTGCTTTGCCGATTCCCCCTTAGCAAGACTGAATGGGCCAAGAAATTTCACCACAGGCTTAAAACGGTTGGCTTTTAAATCTTCAGTTTTGGCAATTTCGCCACCGCCGCCGATACCAAATACTTTTTCCAGCTTACCACCATAGGCACCGATAACGTAATTGTACAAGTCCCAGGTCCTAACGCCCAGCGCCTCCCTCGCATAAAAATGTTTCCATGGATCAGGCGTCCGAAAGCGTGTAAGGTCAAGCAATCCTTCATCGACCATTGCAATGGTATAAGTCATGGGCATTCCATTTTTCTCATACACCTCAATACTAACAGGCTTTTCGGGTTCGAGGACGTCAGGCATGCTGAGTACCGGTGTGATCCTGGAATCAGGGTCTTCCACCATGATAGGAATAATACCATACATGCGCATGGGGGCATCGTTCATGGTATTGCTGTGGGGCTGAACCAGGGTGATACTGACATAGACATTGGGCGCCATCTCAGGTTCTATATCAAAGGTATACATGCTTTG